>NZ_JBFAYB010000018.1:0-92841 GCF_040681075.1 Streptomyces sp. NPDC051907
GTTGCGGCTCAATCGCCGGCGGGGCTGGGGTCGCCTCAATCGCCGGCGGGGCTTGGGTTGCGGCTCAATCGCCGGCGGGGCTGGGGTCGCCTCAATCGCCGGCGGGGCTTGGGTTGCGCCTCAAACGGCGGCGGGGCTGGGGTCGCCTCAAACGGCGGCGGGGCTTGGGTTGCGGCTCAATCGCCGGGGAGGGCGGGGATTCGGCGAGGGGCTCGGTCGCCGGTGAGGCTGAGGGGCTCAGTCGCCGACCGCGGCGGTTGTGCGCAGGCGGCGGTCCAGGGCCATGGAGAGCTCCGCGTCCACCACGCTCTTCGCCAGGGGCCGCAGCTTCTCGATCTCCTGCCCCGCCGCGTGCTCGCTGAGCATGTCGACGAACAGCTCGGCCAGCGCCTCCGCGTGTGTGCGCACCTCGCGTGCCGCGCCCAGCACCGCCGCCAGCGGCACTCCCGCCCGTACCAGCGCCGCCGAGACGTCCAGCAGACGGCGGCTGATGTGCACGATCTCGTCGCCGTCGGTCGCCAGATACCCGAGGTCCAGCGCCGCGGCCAGGTTCTCCGCGGTGACCTCGCCCTCGAAGTAGTCGGCGAGGGCCTCGGGGGTGAGCCGTACCGGCGTCTCCTCGCTGGGCTCGCCGAGGCCGAGCACCTCGCCGACGTCCCTGCCGCTCTCGAAGGCGGTGGCGAGGTCGGCGATGCCGTTGAGGGTGTGGCCGCGCTCCAGCAGGGCGGCGATCGTACGGAGGCGGGCCAGGTGGTGCTCGTCGTACCAGGCGATACGGCCCTCGCGGCGCGGTGGAGGGATCAGTCCGCGCTCGCGGTAGAACCGCACCGTGCGCACCGTGATGCCGGCCTCCTCGGCCAGCTCCTCCATGCGGTACTCGCGTCCTGCTCGTCCGTCTGCCACAGGGGAAGCCTATGTTGTACCGCCGGTAACTTGTCGGCTCCTACCCCTACCGCTCGGTATGCCGCTGCTCTACTCTCCCCATTGCGCCAGTAATTACTGGCGCAGTGGTGGATGTACGCGTCAGCGCGTCGTGGGCACAGGTCAGCGCAGTCGTGAGCACAGTGATGCGCGGCGGTGATGCCGAGGTCGCACCGCGTTGATGTAGTAGGCCGTGGGTTGGGACGCACAGCGAGAGGCGGCGGCATGGGCCAGCACGAGCACGTACGAGTGGCGGTGATCGGATCCGGATTCGGCGGCTTGGGGGCCGCGGTCCGGCTGCGCCGCGAAGGGATCACCGACTTCGTCGTCCTGGAGCGCGCGGACTCCGTCGGCGGGACCTGGCGGGACAACAGCTATCCGGGGTGCGCGTGCGACGTGCCCTCGCACCTCTACTCCTTCTCGTTCGCGCCCAACCCCGACTGGCCGCGCACCTTCTCGGGGCAGGAGCACATCCGCGCGTACCTGGAGCACGTCGCGGACACCTTCCGGCTCCGCTCGCACATCCGCTTCGGCCATGACGTGCTGATGATGAAGTGGGACGGCGACCGGCTGCGCTGGGAGATCGAGACCTCGCGGGGCACGCTCACCGCCGACGTGGTGGTCTCCGCGACCGGTCCGCTGTCCGACCCGAAGATCCCGGACGTGCCCGGTCTGGAGGGCTTCGAGGGCGAGGTCTTCCACTCGGCCCGCTGGGACCACGACTACGACCTGAGCGGCAAGCGCGTCGCCATGGTCGGGACGGGCGCCTCGGCGATCCAGATCGTGCCGGCGATCCAGCCGAAGGTCGCCAGGCTGACCCTCTTCCAGCGGACCCCGCCGTGGGTGATGCCGCGCATGGACCGCAGGATCACGGGAGTCGAGCGCTGGCTGCACCGCCAGCTGCCGTTCACCGGGGCCGCGCGCCGCGGACTGCTGTGGGGCATCAGGGAGTTGCAGGTCCAGGCGTTCACCAAGCGCCCGAACGAGCTCGGGCTCATCGAGTCCATGGCCAAGGCCAACATGGCGAAGTCCATCAAGGACCCCGCCCTGCGGGCGAAGCTGACGCCCTCGTACCGCATCGGCTGCAAGCGGATCCTGCTGTCGAGCGAGTACTACCCCGCGCTCGCCCAGCACAACGTGGACCTGGTGGCCTCCGGGCTGAGCGAGGTGCGCGGCAACACCCTCGTCGCCGCGGACGGCTCCGAGACCGAGGTCGACGCGATCGTCTTCGGCACCGGATTCCATGTGACGGACATGCCGATCGCCGACCGCGTGGTCGGCGCCGAGGGCGTCACGCTCGCCGAGTCGTGGAAGGGCGGGATGGAGTCGCTGCGCGGCGCGACCGTGGCCGGCTTCCCCAACTGGATGACGATCATCGGCCCGAACACCGGGCTCGGGAACTCCTCGATGATCCTGATGATCGAGTCCCAGCTGAACTACATGGCCGACTACCTGCGGCAGCTGAACGTCCTGGGCGGGCGTATCGCCTTCGCCGCGCGGCCGTCGGCGGTCGGCGCGTGGAACCGCCGGGTCCAGGAGCGGATGACGCGGACCGTGTGGAACACGGGCGGCTGCACCAGCTGGTACCTGGACGCGAGCGGGCGCAACACGACGATCTGGCCGGGGACGACGAGCGAGTTCCGCAGCGCGACGCGGAGGGTGGACCTGGCGGAGTACGAGATCGTGCGGCCGGGTCGGACGGAGGGGCCGGAGGGGGCGGAGGCGCCGGAGAAGTCGGATCTTCAGGCGACCGCGGGCGCTGTGCTCGTGGAAGCCGCGGAGGCTGCGGGATCCGGGGCGGTCGTCGGCGGCGCGGAGGCTGCGGGTGGATCCGTAGGTGGATCCGGGGCGGCCGTCGGCGGCGCGGAGGCCGTACGGTGAGCCGCCTGCTGCGCCGTACGGACTCCCCTCCCCTCGCCGAGCGCGAGCTGATAGCCGTCTCAGCCGACGGATCGCGCATCCAGGTCGAGGTGCACGGCCCCGACGGCGCGCCCGCCGTCGTGCTCGCCCACGGCTGGACCTGCTCGACGCACTTCTGGGCCGCCCAGGTGCGGGCCCTCGCCGACGATCACCGCGTCGTCGTCTACGACCAGCGGGGGCACGGCCGTACGCCGGCGTCCGCCGTCGGCACGCACCTGCTCGCCGACGACTTGGAGGCGGTGCTCACGACGGCGCTCGCCCCGGGCGAGAAGGCCGTGCTCGGCGGCCACTCCATGGGCGGCATGACGTTGATGGCCGCCTCGGGGCGGGCCGCGTTCCGCGAGCACGCGGCGGCGGCGCTGCTGTGCAGCACGGGCAGCGCGCGGCTGATCGAGGAGTCCCTGGTGCTGCCGTTGCGGGCGGGGCGGGTGCGGACCCGGCTGACGGGCATGCTCCTCGGCGCGCGGGCGCCGATGGGGCCGGTGACTCCGCTGTCCAGGCGGATCCTCAAGTACGCGACGATGGGCCCCGGTTCGCCGCCGGAGCGGGTCGCGGAGTGCGCCCGCATCGTGCACGCCTGTCCGCGGGCGTCCCGGGTCGCGTGGTCGCATGTGCTCGGAGAGGTCGATCTGGACGCGGGCGTACGGGAGTTGAACGTGCCGACTGTCGTGGTGGCCGGGACGGCCGACCGGCTCACCCCGATCGTGCACGCGCGCCGGATCGCAGCGGCGCTGCCCCACTGCCACGAGCTGGTCGAGCTGGCGGGGATGGGACACATGACACCGGTGGAGGCCCCTGAGGCGATCACCGCGAGGATCCGTGAGCTGGCGCTCACGTTTGTGGACGCGAAGGAGGAGGCCGCATGAGCAGGACGAGCCTGGAGGGACAGGTCGCGGTCGTCACGGGCGCGGCGCGGGGCGTGGGCGAGCTGCTCGCCCGCAAGCTCTCGGCGCGCGGGGCGACGGTCGCGCTGGTGGGCCTCGAGCCGGAGGAGCTGAAGAAGGTCTCGGACCGGCTGCACTCCGAGAGCGGCTGGTGGCACGCGGACGTCACCGACCACGAGGCGATGGCGCAGGTCGCGCAGGAGGTCAAGGCGCGCTTCGGCAAGGTCGACATCGTCGTCGCGAACGCGGGCGTGGCCTCGGGCGGCCCCTTCGTCGACTCCGACCCGGTCGCCTGGCGGCGGGTGATCGAGGTCAACCTGATCGGGAGCGCGGTGACGGGACGGGCGTTCCTGCCGGTGCTGATGGAGAGCCGCGGGTACTTCCTCCAGATCGCCTCGCTGGCGGCGATCACGCCGGGCCCGATGATGACGGCGTACTGCGCGTCGAAGTCGGGCGTCGAGGCCTTCGCGCACAGCCTGCGGGCGGAGGTCGGGTACAAGGGCGTGCGGGTGGGCGTCGGCTATCTGTCCTGGACGGACACGGACATGGTGCGCGGGGCGGACCAGGACGAGGTGATGCGGGAGCTGCGGCAGCGGCTGCCGTGGCCGTCGAACCGCACGTATCCGCTGGGCCCGGCCGTGGACCGGATCGTGGCCGGCATCGAACGGCGCTCGGCGCATGTGTACGCGCAGTGGTGGCTTCGGGGGATGCAGTCGGTACGGGGCTATCTGCCGAGCCTGATCGCGACGGCGGGCGCACGGGAGATGCGACGCTTCGAGCCGAGGCTGCGGGGAGTCGGGCAGGGGCTCGTGGGGGCGGGAGGAGCGGCGGACGAGGCGCAGCGGACGGCGGGCTCGGGGCGGGCGGGGTCGGCGTAGCGCCTGCCCCGAGGTGCTGCGACCGGCGTCTGTCCGGCGTCCGTCCGGCGTCCGGTAGATCGAAATGCGCGCTCTGTTCCTGCGTGACACGCTGGTCGGGCCCAGGGGGCGTGGCCCCCTGACTCCCTCGCACCTAGGAGTGAACCCTCATGGGCATCAAGGACCAGTCCGAGGACAAGGGCGGGGAGCTCGGGCAGCGGACGCGGAAGCCGTCGGGCGGGACGCCGAGCGAGGTCGCGGAGCGGTCGGCGAAGGCGGCACGCGAGCAGGCCAAGCGCGAGCTTCAGCACGAGAAGACCACCGAGGAAGCGATGCGGGAGGCGGAGGACCGCTTCAACCAGGACTACGACGTCTGAACTCAGGGCTCAGGGCTCAGGGCCGGGGCCGGGCGCCGGGGCCGGGGGGCGGGAAGAGGCGCGGCTGCGGCTGCGCCTCTTCTGTGTGCGGGGACGTCTCCCCGAGCCCGCCCCTTCCCGAAACCGGGGCTCCGCCCCGCACCCCGGGGCGCCTCGTGCCCCTGCGGGGGCGAGCGGCGGCTTCGCGCCGCTGTGGGGCGCCGACGGGCATCGCCGCCTCGCGCGGCGAAGCAGCGGGCGGCCCATGACCGAGGCGTCCGTGGGCGTTGCGCCTCGAGTGATCGGGCGAGCGGGTGGGCGTGAACCGCCTCCGCCCCGGGAGCCTTCGTGGGTCGGCGCCCCGCCCCAGACCCTGAGCCCGCGTCCGTGGGCGTTGCGCCCCGAGTGATCGGGCGGTGGGCGTGAACGGCCTCCGTCCCGGGAGCCTTCGTGGGTTGGCGCCCCCGCCCCAGACCTGAGCCCAAGCCCTCCCCGAGCCCCGCGAGCCCCCCTCCCCTACTCCCTCCCCGGGAGTCTCGGGCGGCGGCGGTCGGGGATGGTGTCGAGGGCTGGGGGCTGGGCCGCGGGGTGGGTCTTCAGGAGGTCCAGGCAGACGCGGATCGCGTCGTCCATCCCCGTGTGCCTGCCCTCCGCCCAGTCCAGCGGCGTGCGCAGCGCCTCCAGGTCCGGTTCCACTCCGCGGTTCTCGATCGACCAGCCGTACGCGTCGAACCACGCCGCGTTCATCGGGACTGTGATCACCGTGCCGTCCCCCAGCCGGTGACGGCCCGTCATCCCCACCACCCCGCCCCAGGTGCGGGTGCCGACCACCGGGCCCAGGTCGAGCAGTTTGATCGCCGCCGTGATCATGTCGCCGTCCGACGACGTCGCCTCGTCCGCCAGCGCGACCAGCGGGCCGCGCGGCGCGTTCGAGGCGTACGAGACGGGCTGCGCGTTCCGCGTCAGGTCCCAGCCCAGGATCGTGCGGGTCAGCTTCTCCACCACCAGCTCGCTGATGTGCCCGCCCGCGTTTCCTCGTACGTCCACGATCAGCGCCGGGCGCGACACCTCCAGCCGCAGATCGCGGTTGAACTGCGCCCACCCCGAGCCGCCCATGTCGGGGATGTGCAGATAGCCGCACTTGTCGCCGCTCAACTCCCGTACGACCTCCCGGCGTTTGGCCACCCAGTCCTGGTACCGCAGCGGTCGCTCGTCCACCAGCGGCACCACCGCCACCCGTCGCGCCGGGCCCTCGCCCTCCGTCGGCTGGAACGTCAGCTCGACCGTCGTGCCGCCCGCGCCCGCCAGCATCGGATACGGGCCCGCCACCGGGTCCACCGGCCGCCCGTCGACGTGCGTGAGCGCCGCGCCCTCGCGGATGCCCGTGCCGGCCAGCGGCGAGCGCGCCTTGGAGTCCGACGACTCGCCCGGCAGGATCCGCGAGACGTGCCACAGCCCGTCCCGGCAGGTCAGGTTCGCGCCCAGCAGCCCCATCGGCCGCTGGTAGTGCGGCGGCCCCTCGTTGCGCCTGGCGGGGGTGACGTAGGCATGGGACGTGCCCAGCTCGCCCAGCACCTCCCGCAGCAGATCCGCGAACTCGTCCGGCGAGGCGACCCGTTCGACCAGCGGACGGTACTGGTCCAGGATCCCGTCCCAGTCGATGCCGCACATCCCCGGGTCCCAGAAGTAGTCCCGGATGAGCCGGCCCGCCTCCGCGTACGCCTGGCGCCACTCCGACGCCGGGTCGACCTGGTGCATGATCCGCCGCAGGTCCAGATAGACCGTCGAGTCGCTGTCGCCGGACTCCGTCGCCGGGACCGCCCGCAGATCGCCGTCGTCCACCACGACCAGCCGGCTGCCGTCGCGGCTGACCGCGAACCAGTCGAGGTGGTCGACCAGTTCGGTCTTGCGCGCCTTGGAGATGTCGAAGTGCTCCAGCGTGGGGCGGCCCGAGGTGTCCGCCGGGTTGGCGAAGGTCTCGCCGAGCGCGCCGGAGATCGGCCAGCGCAGCCAGACCAGGCCGCCGCCGCTGACCGGGTAGAGCGCGGAGTACTTGGAGGCCGACACCGGGAACGGCGTCACCCGGCTCTCCAGCCCCTCGATCTCCACCGACACCGCCGTCCCCTCGGCGGCGTCGTCCAGCGGGTCGAGCCCGCCCGCCGCGGGCCGCCCGTCCGGCGTCAGCGCGAACGGCGAGAGGGTGGCGGAGGAGAGCGGCACCAGATAGGGGCGGCAGCCCAGCGGGAAGGACAGATCGCCGGTGTGCACGTCGTACACCGGGTCGAAGCCGCGCCAGGACAGGAAGGCGAGATAGCGGCCGTCCGAGGTGAAGACCGGATTCTCGTCCTCGAAGCGGCCGTTGGTGACGTCCACGATCGTGCGGTCGCTGATCCGGGCCATCTTGATCTGCCGCAACGAGCGTCCGACGCCCGGCTGCGACCAGGTCAGCCAGTCCCCGTCGGGGGAGAAGGCGAGGTCGCGGACCGGGCCGTTGATGGAGCGGATCAGCTCGGCGACCGCCTCCGCGTCGGACGCGGACTCCGCCTCCCCGGCGCCGCCGGCCGCGGACTCCTCGGAGGCGTCGATGAGCAGCAGCCGCCCGTCGTGCGCCGCGACCGCGATCCGCTCCCCGTCCGGGTCGGAGACCATCTCCTGGACGCGGCCCAGCTGCCCGGACGCCAGCCGCCGCGGTTCGCGGGGGCCGCTGGCCCGCGGCAGATAGGCGATCTCGATGGCGTCCTCGCCCTCCGCGTCGGTGACATAGGCGACCTGGCCGCCGCTGCCGAGCATCTCCGGCAGCCGGACCCGTACCCCCGGGGTGTCCGAGATCGTGCGGGCGGGGCCGTCGCGGTGGGTGAGCCAGTACAGGCTGCCGCGCACGTTGACGGCGCTGGCCCGTCCCGTCGTGTCGACCGAGAGCCCGTCGACGTGGCTGGAGGCCGGGACCTGGTACGCGCGCCGTCCCGCCCGCGGCCCGCCGAGCCGTACCGCCAGCTTGCGCGGCGCCGCGTCCCGCGACGCCAGCTCGTCGACGATCCACAGCTCGCCCGCGCACTGGTAGACGATCCTGCGACCGTCGCTCGAGGCGTGCCGGGCATAGAAGGCGTCATGGTCGGTGTGGCGCCGCAGATCGCTTCCGTCGGGGAGGCAGGAGTAGAGATTGCCGACGCCCTCGTGGTCGGAGAGGAACGCGATCCGTCCCGAGACGAACATCGGGCAGTCCAGATGGCCGTCCAGATCCGGCAGCAGCCGCTCGCCGTGCAGCCAGAGCCGGCCCGTGGCCCCGCCCCGGTACCGCTTCCACGCCGCCGGCTCGTGCGGCGGCTTCCCGGTCAGCAGCAGTGTGCGCCGCTCGCCGTCGACGTCCGCCACGGCGATGTCGGAGACCGGCCCCCAGGGCAGCTTCCCGCCGGGCGCGCCGTCCGTCGGCACGCTGTAGGCCCAGGAGAAGTACGAGAAGGGCTGGCCGTGCGAGGAGACGGCGAGGATATGGCTGTGCCCCTCGTGGTCGGGCGGCGACCAGCCGCAGACCCGGGTGTCGGTGGAGCCCCAGTAGCTCAGCCGGCGCGCGGGCCCGCCGCCGACCGGCGCGAGATGGATCTCGGGGTCGAGGCTGCGCCAGGTCGTGTACGCGATGTGGGCGCCGTCGGGGGAGAAGCGCGGGTGGCCGACCCGGGTCCGGTCGACGGTCAGCCGCCAGGCGCGTTCTGGGGGCCGGTCCTGCTCGGTCAGGGGCGCGACCCAGATGTCGTCCTCGGCTGCGAAGCACAGCAAGTCGTCGTGGAGATGCGGAAAACGGAGATACGCGACGTCGTCACTCACCCCCCAATGCTTTCCGCGTCAGGGGGGTGCGGCAACTTGTGACGCAGAACACGATCGAAACGATTTCGTTTCGCTGGCTGGCTGCGTTATTCTGGTGCGGTACGAAACCGTTTCGTTCAGTTGGGAGGTCGACCATGGCACGCAGCCGGATCACTCCGGAACGCGAGAGCGAACTGTACGAAGCCGTGCTCGACCTGCTCCGCGAAGTGGGCTACGACGCGCTGACCATGGACGCCGTCAGCATCAGGACGCGATCCAGCAAGGCCACCCTCTACCGCCAGTGGAGGAGCAAGCCCGAGCTGGTCGCCAAGGCGCTGCGGCACAGCAAGCCGGTCAGCGTCGGCGACATCGACACCGGCAGTCTGCGCGGCGACTTCCACGCCATGCTGGAGCGCACCGACGACTGCCAGCTGGAGAAGGACTCCGCGTTGATGCGGGGTCTGGCCCAGGCCATCCATGGCAACCCCGATCTCCACCAGGCACTGCGGGAGCTGTTGATAGAGCCCGAGATCACCGGCCTGGACACGCTGCTGCGGCGGGCCGTGGAAAGGGGCGAGGTCGGGCTGGACAACCCGGCGCTGGCCTTCGTCCCGCACATGCTGGTCGGCGCCTTCGTCGCCCGGCAGCTGATCGAGGACCGGACACCCGACCGGACCTTTCTGACCGACTACCTCGACGCCGTGGTCCTCCCCGCCCTCGGCGTCTGAACTCTCGTACGGCCAGTTCCACCTCGTACGGCCAGCTCCACCTCGTACGGCGAGCCCCACCCTCGTACGACCAGCTCCACCCGCACTTCCTGACGCGTGCCGCTCTCGTCGTCGGGCCGGCTCCCCATGCCCTGTTCACCTCACCAACGGGAGTAAGCCCTCGTGGCCACGTTCCTCTACAAACTCGGGCGCACCGCCTTCCGGCGCCGTCGTATCGTCGCCCTGCTCTGGGTGGCGCTGCTGGTGCTCGCCGGCGTCGGCGCGGCCACCGCGTCCACCGCCACGTCATCCTCCTTCTCGATACCGGGGACGGAGGCCCAGAAGGCCTTCGACCTGCTGGAAGAGAGATTCCCGGGAGTCAGCGCCGACGGCGCCACCGCCCGCGTCGTCTTCAAGGCCCCCGAGGGCCAGAAGATGACCGAGCCCGCCCGCAAGGCCGCCGTGGAGAAGGCCGTCGACGAGCTGAAGTCCGGCTCCGACCAGATCGCCTCCGTCGCCGACCCGTACACCGCCAAGGCGATCTCCAAGGACGGCCGTACGGCCTTCATCTCGGTGACCTACAAGGTCAACTCGATGGAGCTGACCGACGACACCCGCAAGGCCCTCGAGAAGACCGGCGGCCAGGCGAAGTCCGACGGGCTGACCGTCGAGATCGGCGGCGACGCGCTCCAGACCGTCCCCGAGTCCGGGGCCGGCGAGATCATCGGCGTCGTGGTCGCCGCGATCGTCCTGGTCATCACCTTCGGCTCGCTGGTGGCCGCCGGACTGCCGCTGCTCACCGCCATCATCGGCGTCGGCATCGGCATCTCCACGATCACCGCGCTCGCGAACGTGCTCGACCTCGGGTCCACCACCGCGACGCTCGCCACGATGATCGGCCTCGCCGTCGGCATCGACTACGCCCTCTTCATCGTCTCCCGCTACCGCGCCGAGCTCGCCGAGGGACGCGACCACGAGGACGCGGCCGGCCGGGCCGTCGGCACCGCGGGCTCCGCGGTCGTCTTCGCCGGTCTGACCGTCGTCATCGCGCTCGTCGGCCTCGCCGTCGTCAACATCCCGATGCTCAGCAAGATGGGCTTCGCCGCGGCCGGCACGGTCGTGATCGCGGTCCTCATCGCGCTCACCCTGATCCCGGCGCTGCTCGGCTTCGCCGGCAAGAAGGTCCTCGGCCGCAAGGTCCGCAAGGGCAAGCCGGTCAGCGACAAGCCCAACGCGGGCACCCGCTGGGCGCGTTTCGTCATCCGCCGCCCGATCACCGTGCTGCTCGCCGGCGTGGTCGGCCTCGGCGTCATCGCCGTGCCCGCCGCCTCGCTGGAGATGGGCCTGCCCGACGACGGCGCGCAGCCGACGAGCACGACGCAGCGCAAGGCGTACGACCTGCTCTCCGACGGCTTCGGCCCCGGCTTCAACGGTCCGCTGCTGATCGTCGTCGACGGCGACCAGAAGAAGGCGGACAGCACGGTCAAGGACATCCAGGGCCTCGACGGCGTCGCCGCGGTCACCCCGGCCACCTTCAACAAGGCCGGCGACACCGCGATGGTCACGGTCATCCCCAAGGACCGTCCCTCGTCCGTCGAGACCGAGGACCTCGTCCACGCGATCCGGGACGCCAACGACGACCATGTGCTGGTCACCGGCGCGACGGCGATGAACATCGACTTCTCGCAGAAGATGAACGACGCGCTGCTGCCCTACCTGGCGCTCGTCGTCGGCCTCGCCTTCCTGCTGCTGATGGTCGTCTTCCGCTCGGTGCTCGTGCCGCTGAAGGCCGCCCTCGGCTTCCTGCTCTCGGTGGTCGCGGCCCTCGGCGCGGTCGTCGCCGTCTTCCAGTGGGGCTGGCTCGGCTCGCTGTTCGGCGTGGAGCAGACCGGTCCGATCATGTCGATGATGCCGATCTTCATGGTGGGCGTCGTCTTCGGTCTGGCGATGGACTACGAGGTCTTCCTGGTCACGCGGATGCGGGAGGCGTTCGTCCACGGGGAGCGGCCCGGCGAGGCGATCGTCACCGGCTTCCGCCACGGCGCCCGGGTCGTCACCGCGGCCGCGGTGATCATGATGGCGGTCTTCTCGGGCTTCATCGGCTCCAGCGAGCAGATGGTCAAGATGATCGGCTTCGGTCTCGCGATCGCCGTCTTCTTCGACGCGTTCGTGGTCCGCATGGCGGTCGTGCCGGCCGTGCTCGCGCTGCTGGGCGACAAGGCCTGGTGGCTGCCGCGCTGGCTGGACCGGGCGCTGCCCAACGTGGACGTCGAGGGCGAGAAGCTGCACAAGCAGCTGGGCGCCTCGGACGAGGACCCGGACGAGGAGCGCGCGCTCGTGCGCGTGTGACCGGCGCGGGTTCGTGCGCCCTGGTCGCGTACGGAGCTGAGACTCCGGGGGTGGTGCGAGCGGCTACAGACCGAGCGGCTGAGCTGAGCCGTAGCGGACCGGCCGAGCGGCTGGGCTAAGCCGTAGCGGACGGTAGGGGTCGCCCGAGGCACGAGGGCGGGACCTGCCGGAAGCGGTGGCGCAGCTCAGCGCGACCAGACAGACCGCGCGGCGCGCGCCCCCGGGAGCGCGGCGGCGCCGTGGGGACGGGAGCCGGCGCGGAACCGGGCGGCCGTGCCCGTCACCTACTGGGTGCGGGTGCGGCCGCTTCGTATGTGTGCCGCAGGAAGCGGATCAGCGCCTTGGCGTCGAACTGGACCAGCGCGACGCCGTCGGGGGTGTGGAACTCGACCACGGCCTGCACCCGTCCGCACGGCCAGACTCCGATGTCGCCTCGGCGGGTGGGGGCGCGCAGGCCCGTCTCGAGGAGTTCGCGCGGGAAGGCCCACTCGATGCCGCTGGGGAAGGCGAACCGGACGGCGAGAGGATCCGCCGTGGGGTCGTAGCCCAGCACCACGCGGACGGATCGAGGCTGGGGAGCATCGGTGACTATCCGGGCCAGGGCTTCTTCTTCGACGGCGAGGGACATCCTCGGGCTCCTCACGCTTGTCCTCTTCGTCATCTAATGTCCCATATTTCGGACCAGACGACCCGGCTTTTTTGTGACCTGCTTGCTCTTGCGACCTCTTTGCAACAGGCCACATCATCTACTTCAAGCCTCGTCTGTCCGAAACCGGAGTCCGCCATGCATGTCCCCGACGGTTTCATCAACGCACCCGTATCCGTGGCGGCGGGAGTAGCGGCAGCAGGCGCCGTCGCCGTCAGCCTCCGCGGCGCCCGCCGTGAGCTGGGCGGATCCCCCACCGCCCTGGCCGGCGCCGAGCGCACCGCGCCGCTCGCCGGACTCGTCGCCGCCTTCGTCTTCGCCGTGCAGATGCTGAACTTCCCCGTCGCCGCGGGCACCAGCGGACACCTGCTGGGCGGCGCGCTCGCCGCGATCCTGGTCGGCCCCTACACCGGAGTGCTCTGCATAGCCGTCGTGCTGCTGATGCAGGGCCTCCTCTTCGCGGACGGCGGGCTCACCGCGCTCGGCGTGAACATCACGGTCATGGGCGTCGTCACCGTCCTCGTCGCCTACGGACTCTTCCGCGGCCTGGTCAAGGTCCTGCCCCGCACCCGCCGTTCGATCACCGGCGCGTCCTTCGTCGCCGCGCTGGTCTCCGTGCCCGCCGCGGCCGCCGCCTTCACGCTCCTCTACGCGGTCGGCGGCCTCACCGACGTCCCGATCGGCACCGTGCTCTCCGCGATGGTCGGCGTCCATGTGCTGATCGGCGTCGGCGAGGCGGCGATCACCATGCTGACCGTCGGCGCGGTCCTCGCCGTACGCCCGGACCTGGTCTACGGCGCGCGCGGCCTGTCCACGCCGCTCAAGCTGCGCGTCGGCGGCGAGCTGGTCGACGCCGAGCCCGCCGAGCCGGCCCAGCCCGCCGCCGCCCGCTCGCCCCGCAAGGTCTGGCTGACCGGCCTTGCCACCGCGCTCCTGCTCGCCGGCTTCGTCTCCTTCTACGCCTCCGCCAGCCCCGACGGCCTGGAGAAGGTCGCCGCCGACCACGGCATCGACAAGACCGTCGAGGACCACGCCGCCGCCGACTCCCCGCTCGCCGACTACGGCGTCGCCGACGTCTCCGACGCGCGCGTCTCCGGCGGCCTCGCCGGCGTCATCGGCGTCAGCGCGACGGTCGTCGTCGGCAGCGGCGTCTTCTGGGCGGTGCGCCGCCGCCGCACGAGCGAGGACCCGGCGCCCGCGCGCGTGACGGACTCCGCCTGACATGGGCGCGGGCCACTCCCACAAGCTCTACCGGCACGGGCACTCGCCGGTCCACGACATGCCCGCGCACTGCAAGATCGTGGCCGTCCTGTGCTTCGTGCTGGTCGTGGTCTCCACGCCGCACCAGGCGGTGTGGGCCTTCGCGCTGTACGCGGTGCTGCTCGCCGCCGTCGCCGCGGCGGCCCGCATCCCCGCGGGCTTCCTGCTGCGCAGGCTGCTCATCGAGATCCCGTTCGTGGCCTTCGCCTTCCTGATGCCCTTCGTCGTCCCGGGCGAGCAGACGACCGTGCTGGGGATCTCGCTGAGCGTCCCCGGGCTCTGGGGCGCGTGGAACATCGTCGCCAAGGGCACCCTGGGCGTGGCCGCCTCCGTCCTCCTCGCCTCGACGACCGAGCTGCGCTCCCTGCTGCTCGGCCTCCAGCGGCTGAGGATGCCCCCGATGCTGGTCCAGATCGCGTCCTTCATGATCCGCTACGGAGACGTCATCGCCGACGAGATGCGCCGGATGTCGATCGCCCGCCGCTCGCGCGGGTTCGAGGCGCGCGGCGTGCGCCACTGGGGCGTCCTCGCCAAGTCCGCCGGCGCGCTCTTCATCCGCTCCTACGAGCGCGGCGAGCGCGTGCATCTGGCGATGGTCAGCCGGGGGTACACGGGCACGATGCCCGTCCTCGACGAGACGACCGCGAACCGTGCGCAGTGGTCCCAGGCCGCCGCGCTCCCACTGACCGCGCTCGCGGTCTGTCTGCTTGGCTGGACCCTATGACCGCGCCCCTCTCCCTCGAAGTCAGCGGCCTCGCCTACGCCTACCCCGACGGCCACCAGGCCCTGTTCGGCGTCGACCTGAGCGTCGCGCGCGGCGAGCGGGTCGCCCTGCTCGGCCCCAACGGCGCCGGCAAGACCACCCTCGTCCTGCACCTCAACGGCATCCTGGGCGGCGGCGTGGGCACGGTGGCGGTGGCGGGCCTGCCCGTCGCCAAGGCCAACCTCGCCGAGATCCGCCGCCGCGTCGGCATCGTCTTCCAGGACCCCGACGACCAGCTGTTCATGCCCACCGTCCGGGAGGACGTGGCCTTCGGCCCGGCCGCGTCCGGGCTGCGGGGCACGGAGCTGGACGCCCGGGTGCTCGCGGCGCTGCGGCAGGTCGGCATGGACCAGTACGCGGACCGGCCGCCGCACCACCTCTCCTTCGGCCAGCGCCGCCGCGTCGCGGTCGCCACCGTGCTGGCGATGGAGCCGGAGATCCTCGTGCTGGACGAGCCGTCCTCCAACCTCGACCCGGCCTCCCGCCGCGAACTCGCCGACATCCTGCGCTCGTTGGACGTCACCGTCCTGATGGTCACCCACGACCTGCCGTACGCGCTGGAGCTGTGCCCGCGCTCGGTGATCCTCAGCGAGGGCGTGATCGTCGCCGACGGACGCACCCAGGACCTGCTCAGCGACCCGGAGCTGATGGGGGCCCACCGCCTGGAGCTGCCCTTCGGCTTCGACCCGAGGACCGTCTCGCTGTGATCCCGTTGCACCATGGGGACATGAGCGGGAGCGGAACAACAGGCACGGCAGACGTCCGGGGCACGGTGGCCGACGGCTTCGAGCCGGTCATGGACGCCTTCATACGCAACTTCGAGCAGCGCGGCGAGCGCGGGGCGGCCGTCGCCGTCTACCGGGACGGGCGCAAGGTCGTCGACCTGTGGGCCGGCGCCCGCAGCGTGGACGGCCCGGAGCCGTGGGCCGTGGACACCGCGCAGGTGGTCCGCTCGGCGACCAAGGGCGTCGCGGCGGCCGTGGTACTCCTGCTCCACCAGCGCGGCCAGATCGACCTGGACGCCCCGGTCGGCACGTACTGGCCGGAGTTCAAGGCGGCCGGCAAGGAGCGCGTGCTCGTACGCCACCTGCTCTCGCACCGCGCCGGGCTGCCGGTCCTGGACCGCCCGCTCACCCCGGCGAAGGCGCAGGACGGCGTCAGCGGCCCGGCCGCGCTCGCCGCGCAGGCGCCCGCCTGGGAGCCGGGCACGGACCACGGCTACCACGCCCAGACCTACAGCTGGCTGCTGAGCGAGCTGGTCCGCCGGGTCACCGGCCGGACCATCGGCCGCTGGACGGCGGACCAGCTCGCCCGCCCGCTCGGCCTGGACTTCTGGATCGGGCTGCCCGAGGACGAGGCCCACCGGGTCGGCCGGATCGGCCCGGTCGAGGAGCCCCCGACGGCGGCGGGCGGCGGGCTGAGGCTGCGGCCCAAGCGCTCGGTCGCCGAGGCGTACAGCGACCCCGACTCCCTCACCCGCCGCGCGTTCGGCGCTATCGACCCGCTGCCCGACGAGAACGACCCCGCCTACCGGGCCGCCGAGCTGCCCGCCTCCAACGGCATCTCCACCGCCCGCGCGCTCGCCCGCTTCTACGCCGCGACGATCGGCCCGGTGGACGACGGTCCCCGGCTGTTCGCCCCGGCCACCCTCACCCTCGCCCGCACCGAGGAGTCCTCGGGACCCGACCGCGTCCTGGTGGTCAACACCCGCTTCGGCCTGGGCTTCATGCTGCACGGACCCGCCTGCCCGCTGCTGGGCCCGGGCTCCTTCGGCCATCCCGGCCGCGGCGGCTCGCTCGGCTTCGCCGACCCCGAGTCGGGCATCGCGCTCGGCTACGCGACCAACGGCATGCGCAAGGGCGTTACCGCCGATCCGAGGGCGCAGGCCCTGATCAGGGCGGTACGTTCGGCCCTATGAGACGTTTCGAGGGCTACGGCGTACTGATCACCGGGGCGGCCCGCGGCATCGGCGAGGCGACAGCCCGCCGGCTCACGGCCGAGGGCGCGCGCGTCCTGGTCGCGGACGTGGACGCCGAGAGCGCGGCGAAGACGGCCGGGACGCTCGAGGGCGCCGAGTCCTTCCGCTGCGATGTGCGCGAGCGCGCGGAGGCCGAGGCGGCCGTCGCGTACGCCGTCGAGCGCTTCGGCTCGCTGGACGTGCTGGTCAACAACGCCTACGCCTGCGACCCGGACGCCTCGCTCTTCGAGGACGAGTCGGACGAGGTCTGGGCGGAGAACCTGGACACCACCTTGACCGGGGCGTTCCGCTGCGCCCGCGCCGCGCTGCCGCATCTGGCCGCCTCCGGGCGCGGCGCGATCGTCAACATCGGCTCCGTCAACGCCGAGCAGTCCTTCGGCAACCACGCCTACAGCGCGGCCAAGGCGGGCCTGGCGTCCCTGACCCGCACGCTGGCGGGCCACGCGGCCGCGCGCGGCGTGCGCGTCAACCAGATCAACCCGGGCACCGTCCGCACCTCGGCCTGGTCGGGGCGGGAGGCGAGCCTCGACGCCGTCAGCCGCGTCTACCCGCTGGGCCGGGTCGGCGAGCCGGAGGACATCGCGTCGGCGGTGGCGTTCCTCGCCTCCGCGGACGCGGCCTGGATCACGGGCACGACGCTGCGCGTGGACGGCGGGCTGACGGCGGTGAACACGGCGTTCAGCCAGGCGGAGAGGGAGGTACGGGCGCAGGCCTCGACTCCGGCCCCGGCTCCGGCGCGCGAGTGAGCGAGCGAGTGGGCCGGCGAGTGGGCTAGCCCGGCGCGGGCGGCGGCGCGGCCGTCCTGCGCTCTCCGGCCGCCAGCACGAAGGTGACGGAGATCAGCAGCGCCCACGCCCCGAACTTCGCCGCCGACACCGGCTGCCAGCCGTCGAGCTGGTCCGGGTAGCTCCAGGCCCCGACATAGGTGGCGATGTTCTCGGCGACCCAGAGGAAGAAGCCGATGAGCACGAAGGACAGGGCCAGCGGCATCCGGTACCGGCTCGGCCCGACCCGGTAGTGCACCCAGGTCCCGGCGGTCGCGCACAGCAGCAGCGCGGCGAGCGCCCAGCGCAGGTCGGGCAGCCAGTGGTGGGTGAAGAAGTTCAGATAGACGGCGCCGGCGAGCACGGCCATGACGCGGGGGCGGTAGCCGTCCACGCGCAGGTCGAACAGGTGCCAGGCGCGGCAGACGTAGCTGCCCACGGCGGCGTACAGAAAGCCTCCGTACAGCGGCACGCCCCCGATCTTCGTCAGGGCCTCCTCGGGGTAGCTCCACGACCCCATCCGCACCTTGACCAGCTCGAAGACCAGCCCGATCAGATGGCAGCCGGCGATCACGGCGGTGTCGCGGGCGCTGTCCCAGCCGAGCTTCCTGGCGAGCACGGCGAGCGCGATCCCGTACAGCAGGACCAGGTCGTAGCGGGCGATGGGCAGCTCCGGCAGCCGGTCCGACACGGCGATCCCGCCGACCAGCGCGAAGGCGAAGGCGCAGCAGCGGGCCTCCAGCCAGCCGAAGCGGAGCAGCTGCTTGGTCCAGAACGTGATCGTCCCCATGGCGGTCAGGACGCGCGAGAGGCCCCCGGCGGTTCGCGCAGGGGTTCGTTCAGGGCTTCGGCCAGGCATTGGAGCAGGCTTCGAGGGCGGGCCTGCGGGCGCGCGGGTCACCGCTCTGCTTCAGCTCGCCCGCAGCATCAGCCCGATGCCCACCACCATCAGCCCCGCCGCGGCGATCCTCGGCGCCCCGAAGCGCTCCTTGAAGAACAGCGCCCCTATCGCCGCGCCCACGATGATCGACGACTCGCGCAGCGCGGCCACCGGCGCGAGCGGCGCGCGGGTCTGGGCCCAGAGCACGAGACCGTACGCCGAGACCGACAGCAGCGCGCCCAGCAGCCCGCGGGCCGCGTGCGGCCGGAGCTGGGCCAGGAGGTCGCCGCGGTGGACGTAGAGCGCGTACGCGGGGATCGCGAGCCCCTCCAGGATCATCAGCCACGCGATGTACCCGAGCGCCGTGCCCGAGGCGCGCACGCCGACCCCGTCGATCACCGTGTACGCGGCGATCGACAGACCCGTCGCGACCGCGGCCAGCAGCGCCGGCCAGTGCGGGCGCGCCCCCGAGCCCCTGATGCCCCACAGCGCGACGCCGACCAGACCGGCCGAGGCGAAGACCACCCCGGTCAGCTGCCAGCCGCTCAGCCGCTCGCCGACGAACACCGTCGCGAGCACGGTCACCGCGAGCGGGGCGGTGCCGCGGGCGATCGGGTACATCTGGCCGAAGTCGCCCAGCGTGAACGACCGCATCAGCAGCGCCTGGTAGCCGACGTGCACCAGCGCGGAGACGATCAGGGCGGGCCAGGCGCCGCCCGCGGGCAGCGGGGCGAAGCAGGCTATGACGCCGCCGATGACCGCCCCTCCGCCGCCGATGAGGGTGAAGGCGACCTTCTGGTCCTCGATGGTGTGGGCGAGGGCGTTCCAGACGGCGTGGGTGACGGCGGCGGCCAGGACCGCCGCGACGACGAGGAGGGTCACGCCGTGCGCTCGCGGACGTCGGCCACCGTGCCGCCGGCGTGCGCGATCAGCGAGGTCGGGTCGAGCGGGAAGACGGTGTGCGGGGTTCCGGCCGCCGCCCACACCACCTCGTGGTCGAGCAGACCGCGGTCGGCCAGCACCCGCGTGCGGGTGAGGTGGCCGAAGGGCGGCACGCCGCCGATCGCGTAGCCGGTCGTCTCGCGCACCAGGGCGGCGTTCGCGCGCCCCACGGACTGGGCGCCCAGCTCCTGCCGTACCCGCTCGACGTCGACCCGCGAGGAGCCGTCCATGAGTACCAGCACCGGCGCCCCGTCGGCCTCGAAGACCAGCGACTTGACGATCTCGCTGACGTCGCAGCCGATCGCGGCGGCGGCCTCGGCGGCGGTGCGGGTGGCGTCGGGGAAACGGCGGACCGGGACGTCGAGGCCCAGCTCGCGCAGCGCCTCGGCGAATCGGGGGTGGGCGTCGGACTGTGGAGTGCTCATGGCCCGCACGCTAGTGGTGTGTGTACGGGCCATGCGAACCATTTCGGCACCTGGACATGCGCGCGTCTCAGCGCGCCACGCCCCTCAGACGCCCCTCAGCGCGCCACGCTCTCAGCACGCCCCTCAGCGCGCCACGCCCCTCAGCACGGTCTCAGCGCCCGTTCAGCACCCGCGCGACGGCCGTGCCCGCCGAGTCGCCGCCGTGCCCGCCCGACTGCACCACCGCGGCCGCTGCCAGGTCGTCGGCGTACCCGGTGAACCAGCTGTTGGAGTCGCCCTGTCCGTCGACCTCGGCGGAGCCGGTCTTCGCGCCCTTGCTCCCGCCGACCGAGGCCATGGCGCGGGCACCCGTGCCCTCGCCCGTCGCCCCGGCGCGCATCAACTGCTGGAGCGCTCCTGCCATGCCCCCCGGGAGCGGGGTGGCGGTGGCCAGCTCGCGGCCGTCCAGGTCCTGGGGCACGATCACCGGCTGGCGGAACGCCCCGCCCTTCACGGTCGCGGCGATGGACGCCATGTTGAGGGCGTTCATCTGGATCCTGCCCTGGCCGATGTACGAGGCCGCGGTCTCCGAGCCCGCCGAGTCCGGCACGGACCCGTCCCGGGTCACGACCCCGGCCTGCCACTCCAGACCGATCCCGAAGTACTTCCGCGCGGTCTCGCCCAGGGCCGTGCCCGAGTCCGCGCCCAGCGGCTTGACCGGCTTGATGAAGGTCGTGTTGCAGGAGCGCGCGAACGCCCGCTGGAGCGTGGTCTGGCCGAGCGAGAAGTCCTTGAGGTTGTGGAAGGTGCGCTCCCAGTCGACCGTCGCCGGACACTCGACGGGCGCGTTCGCCCCCGTGGCCAGCCCCTTGTCCAGCATCATCGCCGACGTCACGATCTTCATTGTGGAGCCCGGCGCCTGGGCGCCCTGGAGCGCGGTGTTGAACTCGGTCACCGGGTTGTTGGCCACCGCCCTGATCCGGCCGCTGCTGGGCTCGACCGCGACCACCGACGCCTTGGCGAACTGCTTGACCGCCTTCTCGGCGGCGTCCTGCGCGCCCGCGTCCAGATAGGTCTGGAGCGTGCCCTCCTTGCCCTTGGCGAGCGTGAGCAGGGTCTGGTCGGGCACGTTCTTGTCGGTCGAGGTGATCGCCAGCTCGACGCCCGGCGTGCCGCCGGCCTTCTCGCCGTACTTCTTGCGCAGGGCGTTGAGCACCGGCTCGAGCGAGGGGTACTTCTGGGCCGTCAGCTCGACGCCGTCCTTGTCGACCGCCTTGATCGGCGGCGCCGAGGCCTTCGCCGTCGTCAGGCTCGCGTTCTTGGCCAGCTTCGGGTGGACGACGGAGCGCTTCCAGTCGACGAGCGCCTTGCCGGTGGTCACCCCGCGCACCACGGTCAGCTCGGAGGCGTACGACAGGGGCTTGCTCGCGCCCTCGTACGAGACGGTCGCCTTCACCGTGAACGGCACCTTGGCGCCGACCGGCGTGCCCGGCGTGATGACGGCCTTCGTGATGTGGGCCTTCTCGCGGAAGCCGGTCAGCAGGGGCTCGGCGTCGACGGCGTTGTTCGTCAGCTGGGCCGCCCGCGGGCCGTTGCCCTCGGCCCAGGCCGCCAGGAACTCCTTGGCGGCGCCCGTTATCTCCTCGGCGCTCGGCGGCCCGGTCCTGCCGGGCGCGGACGCGGTCCTGGCGTCGGCCCCGCCCTTGCCGTCGCCGCCGGTCAGGCCGTTGTACAGGTTGTATCCGCCGTACCCCACCCCGCCGGCGACCACCAGAAAAACGCCGCCGACGACGGCGACTCTCGCTCCGCTGCGCATGCGCAGTTCCCCTCCCCAGGAGCGTTACTTGAACACGTTCAAGTAACAGACCTCGAGAACTCTACGGGACAGGCGTGACAGCGGAGACGGCCGTTATCCGACCGGAATCAACGGAACGGCCGCCTCCGCGCACGCGCTCTGCATCCGTGCGCCCCCGCGCCCTACACCCAGGTGTCGAGCCACATCCGGTTGCGCCAGTCCTCCACCGGAATCGGGGTCCCCGTGTACAGCGGATAGAAGTAGATGAAGTTCCAGATGATCAGCAACACCAGCACGCCCGCGCCGATCGCGCCGATCGCCCGGCGTCTCTCGTCCGAGCCCGGCGGGCCCAGGATCGCCCCGAGCATCATCGCGACCGCCAGACACAGGAACGGGACGAACACCACCGCGTAGAACAGGAAGATCGTCCGTTCCTGGTACAGGAACCAGGGCGCCCAGCCCGCCGCGATCGCGCAGGCGATGGCCCCCGCCCGCCAGTCGCGGCGGAAGAACCAGCGCCACAGGACGTAGCAGATCGCGAAGCACGCGGCCCACCACAGCAGCGGCGTGCCCAGGGCCAGGACCTCCTTGGCGCACTTGCCCGCCGCGTCCGCCGGGCAGCCCTTCTCGCCGGCCTTGGGGTCCTCGTAGAAGTACGAGACCGGGCGGCCCAGGATGATCCAGCTCCACGGGTTGGACTGGTAGGTGTGCCCGGACGTCAGATTGACGTGGAACTCGTAGACCTCGGTCTCGTAGTGCCACAGGCTGCGCCACCAGTCCGGGAACAGCCAGCTCCAGCTGCTCTCCTTGCCCGGGCCCGTCGTCGCCCAGTCGCGGAAGTACCCCTTGCTCGTGACGATCCAGCCGGTCCACGAGGCGATGTACGTGCCGATGGCCACCGGCACCGTCGAGACGAAGGCCGGCACGAGGTCCCGCTTCAGCACCGCCATATACGGCCGCACCGCGCCCGCCGTGCGCCGCGCGCCGACGTCCCACAGCACCGTCATCAGACCGAAGGCGGCCATCACATACAGGCCGTTCCACTTCGTGCCCGCCGCCAGGCCCAGCATCAGACCCGCCGCCAGCCGCCAGGGCCGCCAGCCCAGTCGCAGCGTCTCGGCGACCGCCGCGTCCGGCCGCAGAACCCCGCCCTCGTCCACCGGGAGCGCCGCCGCCAGCCGGCGCCGCGCCCAGTCCCGGTCGACGACCAGACACCCGAACGCCGCCAGCACGAAGAACATCAGCACCTGGTCGAGCAGCGCCGTGCGGCTCATCACGAAGTGCAGCCCGTCGAAGGCGAGCAGCACGCCCGCCACACAGCCCAGGAACGTCGAGCGGAACAGCCTCCGGCCGATCCGGCACAGCATCAGCACCGACAGCGTGCCGAGCACCGCGACCATCAGCCGCCAGCCGAAGGGCGTGAAGCCCGCCAGCTGCTCGCCGAGGCCGATGACCCACTTGCCGACCGGCGGATGCACCACATAGCCCGGGTCCGTGGGGATCGGCACGGACGACGGGTCCCTGAGGATGTCCTGGTCGACGTCCTTGGGCCAACTGCCCTCGTAGCCCTGGTTGATCAGAGCCCAGGCGTCCTTGGCGTAGTACGTCTCGTCGAATATCACGGCATGCGGCTTGTCCAGGTTCCAGAACCGCAGCACGCCCGCGACCAGCGCCACCAGCAGCGGACCGCCCCACGTGGACAGCTTCAGCAGCCGGCCGGCCAGCACCGGCAGGATGCCGAGCACCGGCCACAGCCGGTCGGAGGGACGGGTGAAGGGCGGCGTCAGACGCTCCCGCAGCCCGATCACGGGCCGGGGCGCATACCCGAATCTGCGCAGCCGCTGCTGCCAGCCGGGCGGCTGATCCTCGGGGGCCTTGCCCTGCACGGTCTCTGGCGCGGTACTGGTCACCGCGCCATCGTAGGGAACGCGACTGTGCGAGTCGTGCCGCCGGTGCTGCGAGGATGGCGTACGTGACTGGAACGCTGGTACTCGCAGGGACCCCAATCGGCGATGTGGCGGACGCGCCGCCCCGGCTCGCCGCCGAGCTGGAGCGGGCCGACGTCGTGGCCGCGGAGGACACCCGGCGGCTGCGCCGGCTCACCCAGGCGCTGGGGGTGCACACCCAGGGGCGTGTCGTGTCGTACTTCGAGGGCAACGAGTCCGCCCGGACGCCCGAGCTCGTCGAGGCCCTCGCCGGCGGCGCGCGCGTGCTGCTGGTCACCGACGCCGGCATGCCCTCCGTCTCCGACCCCGGCTACCGTCTGGTCGCCGCCGCCGTCGAGAAGGACATCAAGGTCACCGCCGTCCCCGGCCCCTCCGCGGTGCTGACCGCGCTCGCCCTGTCCGGGCTGCCCGTGGACCGCTTCTGCTTCGAGGGCTTCCTGCCCCGCAAGGCCGGCGAGCGGCTCGGCCGGCTCCGCGAGGTCGCCGAGGAGCGCAGGACCCTCGTCTACTTCGAGGCCCCGCACCGGCTCGACGACACGCTCGCCGCGATGGCCGAGGTCTTCGGGCCCGAGCGCCGCGCCGCCGTGTGCCGCGAGCTGACGAAGACGTACGAGGAGGTCAAGCGCGGGCCGCTGGCCCAGCTGGCCGAGTGGGCCGCGGAGGGCGTGCGCGGCGAGATCACCGTCGTCGTCGAGGGCGCGCCCGAGCCGGGGCCCGGCGATCTCGACCCCGCCGAGCTGGTGCGCAGGGTGCGGGTGCGCGAGGAGGCGGGGGAGCGGCGCAAGGAGGCGATCGCCGCGGTCGCGGCCGAGGCGGGGGTGCCCAAAAGAGAGGTGTTCGATGCCGTCGTGGCGGCAAAGAATGCGGCTCGGCCGGTCCCCGCCGACGGTAAAGGACTATCGTAAAAGGCAAAGCGCAGACCGTGTCCTGGGCCTTTCTGCATGGGAAGACCAAAGACCAATCCAATATTCGACAGGCGCTGATGCGCTCCCGCCCGAAGAGGCGTCCACTGGGTCAGTGGAGAGGAGCAGGCATGAGTGAGATCACAGGCCCCGCCAAGGCCCACGAGGCATACGCCTTCGCCTGCATGCGCTGCGGGCACGGCTGGGAGCAGTCTTACGAGATCGAGCACCACCACGACGCCTCGGGCCAGGAATTCGTCGTGTACAAGGCGGACGGTGAGCGGGTGCCCTCCCCGCTGTCGAGTCCGACCTGCATCAACTGCGGCGGGCACGTCGTCCGGATCATGCGGTCCGGTCAGGTCTCCTCCGTGCGCGACCTGATGCTGGGCCCCGACACGTTCCCGGCGAAGGCGGCGAAGAAGCCCGCGAAGGCCGTGGCGGCTGAGGCCACGGCGGCGCCGGGCGCGCCATCCGTCGGCGCCGAGGAGGCCGAGAGCGAAGGGGAGCCCTCCCGCCACTGGCACCTCTCCGATCTGCTGCATCCCTTCCACCGCAAGTGAGGGCATGGGCGCGGGACTCGTAGCCGCAGGAGCCTCGTAGGATCGCGCCCATGAGTTCGAAGTCCGCCCCGCCGCCGCTGCCCGAACCGCTCGGAGTGCCGGTCGCCGACTCGCACACCCACCTGGACATGCAGGAGGGCACCGTCGAGGAGGCGCTGGCCAGGGCCGCCGCGGTGGGAGTGACCGCCGTCGTCCAGGTGGGCTGCGACATCAAGGGCTCACGCTGGGCCGCCGAGACGGCCGCCGCGCACGAGAGCGTGCACGCGGCGGTCGCCCTGCACCCCAACGAGGCGCCGCGCATCGTCCTGGGCGACCCCGACGGGTGGTCCCGGCAGGGCGCGCGCGAGGGAGGCGGCGACGCGGCGCTCGACGACGCCCTCGCCGAGATCGACCGGCTGGCCGCCCTGCCGCAGGTGCGGGCGGTCGGCGAGACCGGGCTGGACTACTTCCGCACCGGACCCGAGGGCATGGCCGCCCAGGAGCGCTCCTTCCGCGCCCATATCGAGATCGCCAAACGGCACGGCAAGGCCTTGGTCATCCACGACCGCGAGGCCCACGCCGACGTGCTGCGCGTCCTCGCCGAGGAAGGGGCGCCCGAGCGCACCGTGTTCCACTGCTACTCCGGCGACGCGGAGATGGCGCGGGTCTGCGCGGACGCCGGCTACTACATGTCCTTCGCGGGCAATGTGACCTTCAAGAACGCGCAGCCGCTGCGCGACGCCCTCGCCGTCGCCCCGGCCGAACTCGTCCTGGTCGAGACGGACGCGCCTTTTCTCACGCCCGCGCCTTACCGCGGACGGCCTAATGCGCCGTATCTCATTCCGGTCACGCTGCGCGCCATGGCGGCGGTGAAGGGCCTCCACGAGGACACCCTGGCCGCGGCGATCTCCGCCAATACGGCCGCCGCATTCGGTTACTGAGCAATACCCGCCGACAGACGCAGACGCACGCAGCCGCACGCCGACGCACGCAGACGGCTCAACGGCCCGGCTGGGCGCAGGGTAGCGTCGCGACACTCGGTAGTCGAGTCGCTTTGGAGAGTGACCACAGCTCCGCTAGTGTCCCGGCCCGCAACGCCATCGGGCGGACCGGACCGGACCTTACGGAGCGTCGTGAGCAATTCGCAGGGCAGTCACCGTGCCGTGCGCGGCGGGCCCACGCCCGCCGCCGCGTACACGGCCGAGCCGGATCCGTACGAGACGCCGACCCTGTACGAGACGCCGACCCTGTACGACAGCCGCGAGAGCGCCGAGCCCCCCGAGAGCACCGCGGGCTGGGACGGCTACGGAGGCTGGCACGACGGCGAGGGCTATGGCGCCCACGAGTACTACGGCGGCGACGGCTACGACCCCCGGGAGGGCTACACCCTGACCCTCCACGACGCCTACGACCCCCGCGGCGGCTACACGCCGACCCTCCATGACGTCCACGGCATCGGCGAGCCGCTGTTGCCCCGCCAGAGCGCGCCCGTCCAGCCGCCCACCGTCGCGATGCCCGCCGCCGCGCCGCCCACCGTCGCGATGCCTGCCGTGGCACCGACCACCGTCGCGATGCCCGCTGCCCCGCCGCTCTCCGCCGGGCGGGCCGAGGTCCGGCGGGCCGGACGCCGCCGCAAGGCCGCCGGGCGGCCCGACGTCCTGCGCCGCCTTCTCCCGCAGGCGCTCGTCGTCGTCTTCCTGGCCGGCGGCACCTCGGCGTTCGTCGCCAGCGACAAGGCCGTCCGGCTCACCGTCGACGGCGTGCCCCGCTCCATGCACACCTTCGCCGACAGCGTGGACGAGCTCCTGGAGGACGAGGGCCTCACCCTCACCGCGCACGACGTCGTCGCCCCGGCTCCCGGCGTGCCCCTGGCCAGCGGAGACGAGATCGTCCTGCGGTACGGCAGGCCGCTCGCCCTCACCCTGGACGGGCAGCCCCGCCGGCTGTGGACCACCGCGCGCACCGTCGACGGCGCGCTGCGCCTGCTCGGGGTGCGGGCCGAGGGCGCGTATCTGTCCGTCCCCCGCACCGCGCCCATCTCCCGCAAGGGCCTCGTCCTGGACGTGCGGACCGAGCGGACGGTGACGTTCATGGCCGACGGGCGCGAGCGGACCATCCGCACGAACGCGGCGACGGTCGGCGAGGCACTGGGGGAGGCGGGCATCGCCCTGCACGGACAGGACACCACCTCCGTGCCGCCCGACAGCTTCCCGCGCGACGGCCAGACGATCACGGTCATGCGGATCACCGGCAGCAGGGAGGTCCGCGAGCAGCTCATCGCGTACGACGTGGTGAAGAGCAGCGACTCGTCCCTGTTCGCCGGCACCGAGGTCGTCGTGCGCCAGGGGGCGCCGGGCGTGCGCCGGGTCACCTACGCGCTGCGATCCGTCAACGGCGTGCAGGAGAAGCCGCGGAAGATCGACGAGGAGGTCGTGCGCGAGCCGGTCACCCAGCAGGTGCGGGTGGGCACCATGCCGCTGCCGGGCTCCGTCGCCGGCGCCGACGGGCTGAACTGGAGCGGACTGGCGCACTGCGAGTCCGGCGGCCGGCCCCGCGCGGTCGATCCGTCGGGGAACTACGGCGGGCTGTACCAGTTCGACACCGGGACCTGGCGGGCGCTCGGCGGCACGGGCCGGCCGCAGGACGCGCCCGCGGCGGAGCAGACGTACCGGGCGAAGAAGCTCTTCGTGCAGCGGGGGGCGAGTCCGTGGCCGCACTGCGGCCGTAGGCTGTATCGGTGAGCACCACTGAGCCCGACGCACTCCTCGGCCCCGCCGACATCCGTGAACTGGCCGCAGCGCTGGGCGTACGCCCCACCAAGCAGCGCGGCCAGAACTTCGTCATCGACGCCAACACGGTCCGCAGGATCGTGCGGACGGCCCAGGTGCGGGAGGACGACGTCGTCGTCGAGATCGGCCCCGGGCTCGGGTCGCTGACCCTCGCCCTGCTGGAGGCCGCCGACCGGGTCGTCGCGGTGGAGATCGACGACGTGCTCGCGGGCGCGCTGCCGTCGACGATCTCGCAGCGGATGCCGGGCCGCGCCGAGCGCTTCTCGCTGGTGCACTCCGACGCCATGCATGTGCGGGAGCTGCCCGGCCCGGAGCCGACGGCGCTGGTCGCCAACCTTCCGTACAACGTCGCCGTACCGGTCCTGCTGCACATGCTGGACCGCTTCCCGACGATCGAGCGCACCCTGGTGATGGTCCAGGCGGAGGTCGCCGACCGGCTGGCCGCGAGCCCGGGGAACAAGGTCTACGGCGTGCCCTCGGTGAAGGCGAACTGGTACGCGGAGGTGAAGCGGGCCGGCTCGATCGGGCGCAACGTCTTCTGGCCCGCGCCGAACGTCGACTCCGGCCTGGTGTCGCTGGTGCGCCGCGAGCCTCCCCGGACGACGGCGACGAAGGCGGAGGTCTTCGCGGTCGTCGACGCGGCGTTCGCACAGCGCCGCAAGACGCTGCGGGCCGCGCTCGCCGGCTGGGCGGGCTCGCCGGCCGAGGCGGAGAAGGCGCTGGTGGCGGCGGGCGTCTCGCCGCAGGCACGGGGAGAGGCGCTGACGGTGGAGGAGTTCGCGCGGATCGCGGAGGCCAAGGCGTGAGCGTGACGGTACGGGTTCCGGCGAAGGTCAACGTCCAGCTCGCGGTGGGAGGCGCCAGGCCCGACGGCTTCCACGACCTGGCGAACGTCTTCCTCGCCGTCGGGCTCTACGACGAGGTGACGGTCAGCGCGGCGCCCTCGTTGACGGTCACCTGCTCGGGGCCGGACGCCGCGCAGGTCCCGCTGGACCGCACGAACCTGGCGGCGCGGGCGGCCGAGCTGCTGGCGGCCCGCCACGGCCTGTCGCCGGACGTCCATATCCACATCGACAAGGACATCCCGGTGGCCGGCGGCATGGCGGGCGGCAGCGCGGACGGCGCGGGCGCCCTGCTGGCCTGCGACGCGCTGTGGGGCCTGGGTTCCTCCCGCGCCGAGCTGCTGTCGATCTGCGCGGAGCTGGGCAGCGACGTGCCGTTCAGCCTGGTCGGCGGCGCGGCTCTGGGCACCGGCCGGGGCGAGCGGCTGACCGAGCTGGCCGTCGGCGGCGACTTCCACTGGGTCTTCGCGGTCGCGGACGGCGGCCTGTCGACGCCCGCGGTGTACGGCGAGTTCGACCGGCTCAACGCATCCGTCGCGGTCCCCGCGCCGACCGCCTCCCCGGCGCTGCTGGAGGCCCTGCGCACGGGCGAGGCCACGGCGCTCGCGGGCGCGCTCGCCAACGACCTCCAGCCGGCCGCGCTCTCCCTGCGCCCGTCGCTGTCCGCCACGCTCGCGGCGGGCATGTCGGCCGGGGCGCTGGCGGGCATCGTCTCGGGCTCCGGCCCGACGACCGCGTTCCTGGCGAAGGACGCGGACGGCGCTGCCTCGATCGCGGAGTCCCTGACGGCTTCCGGCACCTGCCGGGCGGCCCGCCCGACGTCCTCCCCGGCGCGGGGCGCGACGGTCCTCTAGGTCGCGGAGCAGACGACCCGGCCGCCGGTCGCGCGGCCTGTGCGGGCGACCCGCGGGGCGCTGCCCCGGACCCCGCGCCTCAAACGCCGGCGGGGCTTGGTTTGCCCGGCCCCACCGACCCCGCGACGCGGCGGCCCCCGGCCTCCCCCAGCCGGTCGCGACCGGACCCCGCAGCCGCCCCCGTGCCCGCAGGACGGCTGCCCGTCGGGCGACCCGCTCGCGGCGACTAGGCTGGGACGTCGATCCTTCCCGCCGTACAGGAGTGAAATGGCCGTCAATCTGGTCAATGTCGAGGCAGTCAGCAAGGTGTACGGCACCCGTGCGCTGCTCGACGGAGTCTCCCTCGGCGTCTCCGAAGGCGACCGCATCGGCGTCGTCGGCCGCAACGGCGACGGCAAGACCACCCTCATCCGGCTGCTCGCCAAGCTGGAGGACCCCGACACCGGCCGGGTCACCCAGAGCGGCGGGCTGCGGCTCGGCGTGCTGACCCAGCACGACTCCCTCGACCCGGCCGCGACCGTCCGGCACGAGATCATCGGCGACCTCGCCGACCACGAGTGGGCGGGGAACGCCCGCATCCGCGACATCCTCACCGGCCTCTTCGGCGATCTGCACCTGCCGGGCTTCCCGGAGGGCCTCGACACCGTCATCGGCCCGCTCTCCGGCGGCGAGCGCCGCCGTATCGCGCTCGCCAAGCTGCTCATCGCCGAGCAGGACCTGATCGTCCTGGACGAGCCCACCAACCACCTCGACGTCGAGGGCATCGCCTGGCTGGCCCGCCACCTCCAGGAGCGCCGCTCCGCGCTCGTCTGCGTCACCCACGACCGGTGGTTCCTGGACCAGGTCTGCACCCGGATGTGGGACGTCCAGCGCGGTGCGGTGTACGAGTACGAGGGCGGCTACAGCGACTACGTCTTCGCGCGCGCCGAGCGCGAGCGCATCGCGGCGACGGAGGAGACCAAGCGGCAGAACCTGGTCCGCAAGGAGCTCGCGTGGCTGCGCCGCGGCGCGCCCGCCCGCACCTCCAAGCCCCGCTACCGCATCGAGGCCGCCAACGAGCTGATCGCCGACGTGCCGCCGCCGCGCGACACCTCCGAGCTGATGAAGTTCGCCAACGCCCGCCTGGGCAAGACCGTCTTCGACCTGGAGGACGTCACCGTCCAGGCCGGCCCCAAGACGCTGCTCAAGCACCTCACCTGGCAGCTCGGCCCCGGCGACCGGATCGGCCTGGTCGGCGTCAACGGCGCGGGCAAGACCTCGCTGCTGCGCGCGCTCGCCGAGGCGGCCCGCACCCAGGGCGAGACCCAGCCCGCCGCGGGGAAGATCGTCGTCGGCAGGACCGTGAAGCTGGCCTACCTCTCCCAGGAGGTCGGCGAACTCGACCCCGCCCTGCGGGTGCTGGAGGCCGTGCAGCGGGTCCGTGACCGGGTCGACCTCGGCAAGGGCCGGGAGATGACGGCGGGTCAGCTCTGCGAGCAGTTCGGCTTCTCCAAGGACAAGCAGTGGACGCCGGTCGGCGACCTCTCCGGCGGCGAGCGCCGGCGACTGCAGATCCTGCGGCTGCTGATGGACGAGCCGAACGTCCTCTTCCTCGACGAGCCCACCAACGACCTCGACATCGAGACGCTGACCCAGCTGGAGGACCTCCTCGACGGCTGGCCCGGCTCGATGGTCGTCATCTCCCACGACCGGTTCTTCATCGAGCGGACGACGGACCGTACGTACGCGCTGCTCGGCGACGCGGCGCTGCGGATGCTGCCGCGCGGCATCGACGAGTACCTGGAGCGCAGGCGGCGGGTCGTCGAGGCCGCGGCGCCGGCGCCGGCCGCCGCCGCTCCCGCGGCGACGGGCGAGAAGTCCTCCGCCGACGCACGCGCGGCGAAGAAGGAGCTCCAGAAGATCGAGCGGCAGCTCGACAAGCTCTCCGAGAAGGAGAGCAAACTGCACGGCCAAATCGCCGATAACGCCACGGATTTCGAGAAGGTGGCGAAACTGGACGCGCAGCTCCGCGAACTCGGCGGGGAACGCGAGGAGTTGGAGATGCGGTGGCTGGAGCTCGCCGAGGACGCGTAATTCTGCGGCCTTCCCAACAACGGTAGAGAAGCCGTGGAGAGCGGGTAACGAGGGCATCACGGGCCGGTCCTCCCTTGGGAACAGGGGCGGACCGGCCCCCCTTGCATTGGGGCCCGAGTGATAGAAAGAAGCCCCGCTCCACTGACGTAACGCTGCGAAATCCACGCCTGATTCGCTCCTTTCCGGGGGCAACCGTCCACGGAAAAGCGGGGGAGACCGGTCGGGCCGTGGGGACCGCACGAAGGGGGATGCGCTGATGACTCAGCCGCCCAGCCAGCAACCGCCGGGAGGCTTCGGCGCCCCGCAGGACTCGCCCCACGGAGTCCCCCAGCCGCCCGCACAGCCGCCCCAGGCGCCGCCGGCCCCGCAGGGGCCCCCGCCGCAGATGCCGCCCACGCCGCCGCCCGCCGCGCCGGCCCAGGGCGCTCCGGCGGGCTACGGCTACCCGCAGCAGCCCGGCGCCCAGCCCCAGCCGGGCTACGGCTATCCGCAGCAGGCCCCCGGCCAGCCGGGGCCGTACGCGCAGCAGCCGGGCCCGTACGCCCAGCAGCCCGGCCCCTACAGCGGCTACCCGACCCAGCCGCAGTACCCCGGCGCGCCCACCCCGCCGCCGTCCGGCGGCAGCGGAGGCTTCTTCAAGGGCAAGACCGCGGTCGTCATCGGCGCGGCCGTCGCGGCGCTGCTCGTCATCGGCGGCGGGACCTACTTCGTGCTCAGCGGCGGCGAGGACGACAAGAAGGACGACAAGAACGTCTCCAAGAGCGAGGACCCCAAGCCGACCGGCTCGGAGTCGATCGACCAGGGCGACGGCGAGGGCACCGGCCGCGAGGGCAACGACGACCTCAACGCCGGTCGCAAGCCCGGCGAGTCGAAGGCGCTCTTCCTGATCCAGAACGACGTCGACCTGCCGCGCGGCGGCGCCAGCCAGTTCGGCCCGTGGGTCGTCGGCGACACTGTCGTCAAGGCCATGTACCGCGAGGTCACCGGGTACTCGGTGACCGACGGCAAGAAGAAGTGGAGCGTGCCGTTCCCCACTGACGTCTGCTCCGCGGCGACGAACCCCACTCAGGACGGCAAGATCGTCTTCGGCCTCAAGGACGGACTCACCGACCGGGCCGACTGCCAGAACCTCCAGATGGTCGACCTCGCGTCCGGCAAGGCGGGCTGGAAGTCCGCGATCCCCAAGGGCACCGGGTTCGCCTCGATGTCCGACTTCACCCTGTCGATCAGCGGCAACACGCTGGCGGCGGGCGGCACCGGGAACTCGTACGGCTTCTCGATGGCCGACGGCAAGCAGATCTTCAAGGGCCCCACGAGCGGCTGCAAGCCGTTCGCCTTCGCCGGCGGCCCCAGGCTGCTCGCCGCGGCCAGCTGCCCCACCTCGGACTTCGACAAGCCCAAGCACCAGCTGTCCGAGGTCGACCCGGCCACCGGCAAGCCCAAGTGGACGTACAAGGCCCCCGAGGGCTGGGAGATCGACAAGGTCTTCTCGGCGAGCCCCGTGGTCGTCTCGCTCACGCAGCGCAAGCCCGAGAAGAAGTGGACGATCATCGCGCTCGACGACAGCGGCAAGCTGCGCTCGACGATCGACGGCGGCAAGGACAAGTTCGCCCCCCGCTGCGGCGGCGCGTTCGTGGTCTTCGGCCAGAACCTCGAGGGCTGCAGCGGCGTCGCCGCCGGCGGGGACACGTTCTACATGTCCACTGAGCCCGACACCGTCCGCAGCCCCAACCACGTCGTCGCCTTCGACCTGAAGACCGGCAAGGAGAAGTGGCGTTCGGCCTCCGGCGGCGAGCGCGGCATGACCGTGCTGGGCATGGAGGGCGAGGAGGTCCTCGTCTACAAGGACGCCTCGTACGACAAGGGCGGCGAGGTCGCCTCGATCGCGCCGACCGGCGGCGAGCCCAAGTCGATCCTCAAGCACCCCGCCTCCACCGCGGAGATCGAGAGCTCCTTCTTCACTTCGAAGACGGCGTACGCGGACGGCCGTTTCTTCCTCCTCAGCGGGCGCGTGAGCGCCGGCAACGACGCGGAGGAGAAGAAGACGAAGACCATGATGGCCTTCGGCAAGTGACCGCGCTCCCCGGCCCGTCAGGGCCGGGGCCTCGCCCTTCTCCCGTCGACTCTCCCGTACTTCAGAGGTAATCAACGCCATGACGCAGCCACCGCCGCCGCCCAACCAGCCGCCAGGCCCGCCCCCGGGAGGGTTCGGCGCGCCGCAGGACCCGCCGCCCGGCGGCTTCGGGAGCCCCACGCCGCCCCCGCAGCCCGCGCAGAACCCGTCGTACGGCTACCCGCAGCAGCCCGGCGCCCAGCCCCAGCCGGGCTACGGCTACCCGCAGACCCCGCCGCCCGCCGAGCCCGGCTACGGCTACCCCCAGACGCCGCCGCCCGGCGCGGCGCCGCAGGGCCCGCCGCCCGGCCAGCCCGGCTACGGCTACCCGACCCAGCCCGCGCAACCGCAGTACATGCCGCCGCCCCAGCCCGACGGCGGCTCCAGCGGCGGCCGCAAGAAGATCAGCACGCAGATGCAGATCATCATCGCGGCGGCCGTCGCCGTGGTGCTGATCGTCGGCGCCGGCGTCTTCTACGCCTCGACGAAGGACGACGGCGGCGGCAAGTCCGAGAGCGAGAACAGCGCGAACGGCGGCTCCAAGGGCACCGGAGGCGGCGACGGCGACAGCGGCAAGGCCGCCGCCGACGGCCCCGGCAAGGAGAAGGCGGGCGCGAACACCGGCGCCAAGGTCGGCTTCCAGCTGCCCCCGCCGCCCAAGCGCACCGGCCTCACCGCCGTCCCCGGCTCGTGGGTCACCGACAAGGCGTACGTCAAGCCCGGCGTCGACTCGGTCGTCGCCTACGACGTGGCCAAGGGCACGCCGCTGTGGACCACCCCGCTGCCCGGCCAGGTCTGCGCCGCGTCCCGCCACGTCAGCAAGGACAACAAGACGGCCATCGCCTTCGAGGCGGCCAAGCGCAAGGACGCCAAGGCCTACGAGAAGTGCACCGAGGTCGGCGTCATCGACCTCAACACCGGCAAGCTGCTGTGGAGCAAGTCCATCACCAGCGAGAACAGCGGCGACGAGAAGGCCGACTACACCGAGATCACCCTCAGCGGCAACACGGTCGCCGCGGCGGACGGCGACGGCGGCGCGGCCTTCGACCTCAACACCGGGGCCGTGCGCTGGAAGCCCACCATCGACGGCAACCAGTGCCGTGACATCGGGTACGGCGGCGGCGCCGCGCTCGTCGCGGTCCGGCGCTGCGGGCCGTTCTCCGACTCGTCGGTCGTCGTCCAGACGCTGAACCCGGACAACGGCACCCCGCTCGCCTCGTTCAACATGCCGACCCCGCTCGAGGACGCGCGGGTCGTCTCCAGCCAGCCGCTCGTCGTCGCGGCCGACATCGGCGACACGGGCACCTTCGGCATCTCGGACTTCTTCTCGATCGACGGGAAGACGGGCAAGCTCCGGGCCAAGATCTCGGCGCCGGCCGACAAGTACGAGGCGAGGTGCCCGGCCAGCGACGGCGTCGAGGGCTGCCAGTTCGTCGTCGTCGGAAACGACCGGCTCTACCTGCCGACGGCCGAGCACCAGGGCCCTGGGGACGACGGCTTCAACCGGGTCAACGAGATCATCTCCTTCGACCTCGCCACCGGAAAGGGCACCAGCGACCGCGCGGACTCCGGGAACAAGTTCAAGCTGCTCCCGCTGCGCATGGACGGCGGCAACATCATCACGCTGAAGAAGCAGACGTACAGCGAGCCCACGCAGGTCGTGAGCATCAACGGCGCGGACTTCAAGCAGACGGTGCTGTTGGAGACCCCCGGCGACAAGTCCGTCAAGAACGCGGAGAACAGCTTCACCGTCGAGGGGTCCGAGTGGGACTACGCCTCAGGCCGGCTGTTCGTCTCGGACGACCTGCTGAGCGATCCGAAGGACGAGCTGGAGCCGGCGTTCGGAGTGCGGCTGCTGGCCCTCTCCTTCACCACGGCTGACTGATCCGCCCCGCCGCCGCGAGGCGGCGCCCGCACGGCCCCTGGCCCGGTGCATCGGAGTTCCGATGTACCGGGCCACGGTCGTAAGTAGCCCTGTTTGGCGAAGAATTCGGCATTCTGGGGGGCTTCTGCCGAGTTAGGGGCGCGCGATGTCGAACAAGCGTGTAGCTTGCCGGGGGCAGAGGGCCGGGGGGCCAGCACCAGCGGGGATGGGGGTTGCTCGATGGGCGTGCGGCTCATGGTCGTCGATGACCACAGACTGCTCGCCGAGGCGCTCGCCTCGGCCTTGAAGCTGCGCGGGCACCGGGTGCTCGCGGCGGCCGCGCCCGCGGCCGGGGCGGCCGAGCTGGTGGTGGCCAGAGCGCCCGAGGTGTGCCTCATGGGCACGGCGACGCCCGCCGAGCCAGGCGCCTTCGACCCCATCGTCAAGATCAAGCGCGAGCGCCCGCAGGTGGCGGTGGTCGTCCTCGGCCCGGTGCCCAGCCCGCGGGGGATCGCCGCGGCCTTCGCGGCCGGCGCGTCCGGCTACGTACGCCATGACGAGCGCATCGAGGGCGTCGAGCGGGCCATGGTCAAGGCGCGGGCGGGCGAGGCGGTGGTCGCGCCGCAGCTGCTCCAGGGGGCGTTCGCCGAACTGCTCAACCCGGCCGCCCAGCCGGACGACGAGGGCCAGCGACTGCTCCAGCTGCTCACCCCGCGCGAGGTCGAGGTGCTGGTGCGGGTCGCCGAGGGCGAGGACACGCGCCTGATCGCGGCGGGCATGGGAATCGCACCGAGCACGGCGCGCACGCATGTGCAGCGGGTGCTGATGAAGCTGGGAGTGGGCTCCCGCCTGGAGGCGGCGGCACTGGCCGCACGCACGGGCCTGCTGGACAGAGCGTCGATCGTCTCGCCACCCCAGGCGGCGGCGGAGTAGCCGGCGGGACGCGGAGCTGGCCTGCGGGGGATCTCGTACGGCTGGAGTGGGCGGCTCGGCGCGGCATGACGCGGAGGGTCCGGTGCTTATGCGCTTGGTCGCGCGCGTGCGGGCTGAGCGGTCCCGGGCTCACGTGCCCAGTCTCGCGCCTCGGCGCGCCGACCGTCCCGTACCTGCGCGGCCGGTCCCGGTCGGCACGCAGGACCGGGACCGGCGTGTGAGCGCAGGACCGTCGGCGCGCAGGCGCAGGACCGGGCGCACGCACGTGACCAGCCGCAAGAGCCCGGTCGGGCGGCCCGCAGGCCGGGGAACCCGGTCCTTGAGCGCGGGACCGTCGGCCCGCAAGCGCAGGACCGGGCGCATGAACGTGAAACGGTCGGCACGCAGGTCCGGGATCGGGACGGCCAGCCCGCAGGCGCGGGGCCCGGGCTTACGCGCCGGTCCCGCGCTCGCGGGCCGACCGACCCGGGCTCATGCGGCCAGTCTCGCGCCTGCGTGCTGGTGGTCCCGAGCGTATGCGCCCCGTCCCGCGCTGGCCGTCGGCCGGGCCCGGTCCCGGGCCTCTGCGCTGGCCGTCCCGGGCGCATGCCGCCTGGCCCCGGGCCTGCGCGTCGACGGTCTGGCGCTCACGCGCCCGGTCCCGCGCCGGCGGGCCGATCGACCGGGCTCATGGGCCCACCCCTCGGATCGCCCAGCTCTCGCGCGCGCGCCCGTGTCAGGTGGTCGATCGTGTGCGGGCGCCCCCACAGCAGCTCCTTTCTGCTGCTCAGTCATTGACGATACTGTTGAGTTGTGGTTTGTTGTGTTCGGTTCTGTTGGGTAGGTGGGTGGGCGAGGGAGCTACCAGAGTGAAGAAGACGTCGACCCGGCTGGCCGATGGTCGCGAGCTGCTCTACTACGACGCCCGCGACGACGCCGTGCGCGACGCCGTCGACCAGCGGCCGCTCGACCCCGTGGCCACCGCGTCCGAGGTCCGCCGTGATCCGCTGCTGGGCGACTTCGTCGCCATCGCCTCGCACCGCCAGGGCCGTACGTACCACCCGCCCGCCGACGAGTGCCCCCTCTGCCCCTCCCGGGACGGGCGGCTCAGCGAGATCCCGGCCGCCGACTACGACGTCGTCGTCTTCGAGAACCGCTTCCCCTCGCTGGCCGGCCCCGCCGGCCGGTGCGAGGTCGTCTGCTTCACCTCCGACCACGACGCGTCCTTCGCCGACCTCACCGAGGAGCAGGTCGCCCTGGTGCTGGAGGCGTGGACCGACCGCACCGCCGAGCTCGCCGAGCTTCCCCAGGTCAAGCAGGTCTTCTGCTTCGAGAACCGAGGCGCCGAGATCGGCGTGACGCTCGGCCATCCGCACGGCCAGATCTACGCGTACCCCTTCGTCACCCCCCGCACCGCCCTGATGCGGCGCTCCGCCGCCGAGCACCGCGCCGCCACCGGTCGCAACCTCTTCGACGACCTCGTCGAGCGGGAGCTCGCCGACGGGGCGCGGACCGTCCTGACCGGCGAGCACTGGGTGGCGTTCGTGCCGTACGCCGCGCACTGGCCGTACGAGGTGCATCTCCACCCGCGCCGGCGCGTGCCGGATCTACGGGCGCTCGACGACGCGGCGCGCACAGAGTTCCCACAGATCTATCTGGAACTGTTGAGACGCTTCGACCGGGTCTTCGGGGCGGCCGAGCCCCCGACGCCGTACATCGCGGCCTGGCACCAGGCGCCCTTCGGCGAGCCCGACCGGGACGACTTCGGGCTGCATCTCGAGCTTTTCACCATTCGCCGCACTTCCGGCAAGCTGAAGTTCCTCGCGGGTTCCGAGTCCGGTATGAGCGTGTTCATCAATGACGTGCCGCCGGAGACCGCGGCCGAGCGACTGAGAGAGGTAGCGAGCGAGTGAGCAAGTACCTGGTGACCGGCGGGGCTGGATACGTGGGCAGCGTCGTGACGGCTCATCTGCTGGAGGCCGGCCACGAGGCGACCGTTCTCGACGACCTCTCGACCGGATTCCGCGACGGCGTCCCGGCGGGCGCGACCTTCGTCGAGGCCGACGTCAAGGACGCCGCAGACCACCTCGACCCCTCCTACGACGGGGTGCTGCACTTCGCCGCGTCCTCGCAGGTCGGGGAGTCCGTCGCGAAGCCGGAGAAGTACTGGGCCAACAACGTCGGCGGGACGATGGCGCTGCTCGGCGCGATGCGCTCGGCGGGCGTGCGGAAGCTGGTCTTCTCCTCCACGGCGGCGACGTACGGAGAGCCGGAGTCCACCCCGATCACCGAGTCCGCCCCGACCGCCCCGACCAGCCCCTACGGCGCCACCAAGCTCGCCGTGGACCACATGATCACCGGAGAGGCGGCGGCGCACGGCCTGGCCGCGGTCTCGCTGCGGTACTTCAACGTCGCGGGCGCGTACGGACAGTACGGCGAGCGCCACGACCCCGAGTCGCACCTCATCCCGCTCGTCCTCCAGGTCGCGCTCGGCCGCCGGGAGTCGATCTCGGTGTACGGGGAGGACTACCCGACGCCCGACGGCACCTGCGTACGCGACTACATCCATGTCGCCGACCTGGCCGAGGCGCATCTGCTGGCCCTGGGCGCGGCGACGGCCGGCGAGCATCTGATCTGCAACCTCGGCAACGGCAACGGCTTCTCGGTGCGCGAGGTCGTCGAGACGGTGCGCAAGGTCACCGGGCACCCGGTGCCCGAGGTCGTCGCGGGGCGCCGCGGCGGCGACCCGGCGGTGCTGGTCGCGTCGGCGGCCGCCGCCCAGGAGCGGCTGGGCTGGCGGCCGAGCCGCTGCGACCTGGCGGGGATCGTGTCGGACGCCTGGGACTTCGCCCGGCTGAGGGCGAGCGCCTCGTGAGCGAGGGAGTCTGGGCGGCGCCCGGCCGGGTGAACCTCATCGGCGAGCACACCGACTACAACGACGGCTTCGTGATGCCCTTCGCGCTGCCGCACTCCACGCGTGCGACGGTCTCGCGGCGCGACGACGGAGTGCTGCGCCTGCGCTCGGCGGGCGCGCGCGGGGCGCCGGTGGAGCTGCGGACGGCGGACCTCGCGCCGGGCCGCGGGCCGGGCGGCTGGACGGACTACCCGGCCGGCGTGGTCTGGGCGCTGCGGGACGCGGGCCTGAAGGTCGGCGGGGCGGACATCGTCTACGAGTCCGACGTCCCCGTGGGCGCGGGCCTGTCCTCGTCGGCGGCTCTGGAGGTGGTCACCGCCCTGGCGCTGAACGATCTGTACGAACTGGGCCTGGAGCGGCAGCCCCTGGCCCGGCTCTGCCAGCGGGCGGAGAACGTCTACGTCGGCGCGCCCACCGGGATCATGGACCAGACGGCCTCGGCGTGCTGCGTCGCGGGCCATGCGCTGCTCCTGGACACGCGCGACCTCTCCCAGTGGCAGATCCCCTTCGACCTGGCCGCGGTCGGCCTGGAGCTGCTGGTCGTGGACACGCGCGTCCACCACGCCCACAGCGAGGGGGAGTACGGCCGGCGCAGGGCGGGCTGCGAGTCCGCGGCCGCGGCGCTGGGCGTGAGCGCGCTGCGGGACGTGGCGTACGCGGACCTGGAGGCGGCGCTGTCCGCTCTGGAGGACCCGTCGCTGCGGCCGCTGGTCCGCCATATCGTGACGGAGGGCCACCGCGTGGAGCGGGTGGTCTCCGCGCTGCGGGCCGACGACGTCCGCGCCCTGGGCCCGCTTCTGACGGAGGGCCACGCCTCGCTCCGGGACGACTTCGCCATCTCCTGTCCCGAACTGGACCTGGTGGTCGAGTCCGCCCTCGCGGCGGGCGCGCTGGGCGCGAGGATGACCGGCGGCGGCTTCGGCGGCTCGGCGATCGTGCTGACGGAGGCGTCGCTGTCGGCGACGGTGACGAGTTCGGTGGCCAAGTCCTTCGCGGCGAAGGGGTACGAGGAGCCGCGCGTCTTCAGCGCGGTCCCGTCGCCGGGAGCGAGGCGGGTGGCGTAGCGAGGGCGTCGTAGCGGAGGTGCCGTAGCGGGGCGCGTGGGGCGGCCGGGTCGACCGGGGCGACCCGGCCGGGTCGCCCCGGCGCGTCCGGCACAGGGTGCCGCGCGCGGTCGGCCTGGAGAGGGCCCGTCGGCGGACTCGACCGCCCGGCAGGGCCCTCTCGCCGTTCCCCCGCCGCCTTTTCACGGCGTATTCGCCTGCCCTTCAACGGCTCCCGTCGGTTCTCGTCGGCTCAATACGGCATTTTCACGCCATGAACCCAGCCGATCTTTGTCGACTTCTGTCTCAAGACGAAACAACTGGCACACCCTAAACACCCAGGCCAATCAGTTCTGCAAATAGCCTTCCGCTTCCGGCCCCCGCCCGTACTCTGATGCTCAGCGCCGGTGGGGGCCGGCGTTGATCAGGGGGCGAGACAGTCGGGTACGTCGCCCGGGGCGGGGTGACAGTCACAGCACGGCGGCGGCCGAGCGACCGCTGTACGACCCATTTTCCGGGCGCCGTACCCGCGCCGGCCGTCCTCCGACACTGGGGGTGTCTGTGGTTCGTATCCGGGTCCTGGTGGTGGACGACCACCGCATCTTCGCCGAGTCGCTCGCCGCGGCCCTCGCCGCCGAGCCGGACGTGGACGTCGCCGCGGCCGGCAGCGGTCCGGCGGCGCTGCGGTGCCTCGAGCGGGCCGCCGCCGAGGGGCGGAGATTCGATGTGATGCTCGTCGACGCCGACCTCGGCGCGCAGGTGCTGCCCGGTGCCCGCGCGGTCGCCCGCGCCGTGCCGGACAACGGCGAGGAGGGCCTCGTCGACGGCATCTCCCTGGTCTCAGGGGTCCGCAGCGGCCAGCCCGCCGTCCGCTCCGTCGTGCTCGCGGAGAAGGACGACCCCCGCCGCGCCGCCCTCGCCCTCCAGGCGGGCGCCTCCGGCTGGGTCGCCAAGGACTGCTCGCTGCAGCGACTGCTCGCGGTGATCCGGGGGGTGCTGCGCGAGGAGACCCATCTGCCTCCCGCGCTGCTCACCGGCGTACTGCGGGAGTTGACGGCCGCGCGCAAGCACCGCACCGAGAGCGAGCGGCTCGTGGAGTCCCTCACGCCTCGCGAGCGCGAGGTGTTGCGATGCATGGTCGCGGGCCTGGGGCGCAAAGCCGTCGCCGAGCGCCTGTTCCTGTCTCCGCACACCGTTCGGACGCATATGCAGAACGTCTTGGGGAAGCTGGGCGTCCACTCCACCCTCGCCGCGGTCGCGCTCGCCCGTCGCGCCGGCGTCGGACCGGTGGACCTAGCCGGGGATGTTGTCGAACGGGGCGGTCAACTGGCGTAGCAGACCGGCCAGTTCGCCTCGCTGCGAACGCGACAGCTGCGCGAGGATCGCCCGCTCCTGGGCGAGCAGTCCGGCCAGCGCCTGATCGGCCCGGTCGCGCCCCTCGGGGGTGAGGCGCACCAGGACCCCGCGCCGGTCGCTGGGGTCGGGGAGCCGCTCCACCAGGTCCTTCTTGGCGAGCCGGTCGATCCGATTGGTCATCGTGCCGGAGGTGACCAGCGTCTGGGTGAGCAGCTGGCCGGGCGAGAGCTGATACGGCGCCCCGGCGCGCCGCAGTGACGTGAGCACGTCGAACTCCCACGGCTCGAGGTTGTGCTCGGCGAAGGCGAGCCGCCGGGCCCGGTCGAGATGGCGGGCGAGTCTGGAGACGCGGCTGAGCACCTCGAGCGGTTCCACGTCGAGGTCGGGGCGCTCTCGGCGCCATGCTGCGACCAGTCGATCGACCTCGTCCTCCATGTCGATCAGTGTAGATGGTCTGTCGATGTGAAGTCTCTTGACATCAAGATATATTCAGGCGCACCCTTGGGCATGGTCGGGCTGGAACACCGTTCCGTTTCGGCACACCGTTGCTGCAAGGGGGCTCGAACATGCATTCCGAACCAACGTGGGATCCACATCAGTACCTCCACCATGCCGGACTCCGCACACGTCCTTTCCTTGATCTGCTCGCTCGGATACCGAACCTGGCGAACGGCGAGCGCCCCGCCCGCATAGCCGACCTCGGCTGCGGGCCCGGAAACGTCACCGCTCTCCTCGCCGACCGATGGCCCTCCGCCCACATCACGGGCTTCGATCTGTCGCCCGAGATGCTCGCCCTGGCGGAGAAGGACTACGCCGGCGCCACCGGCGACGGCGGCTGGCTCGAGTTCCAGGCCGCCGACGCCGCGCACTGGACGCCCGACGAGCCGTACGACTTGATCGTCTCCAACGCCGCGCTCCAATGGGTGCCCAACCACCCCGAGTCCTTCCCCGTATGGGTGGAGGGACTCGTCCCCGGCGGCGCCTTCGCCTTCCAGGTTCCCGGGAATTTCAACTCGCCCAGCCATGCTCTGCTCGCCGAGCTCTGCGAGACGCCTCGGTGGCGCGGCCGCCTCGGCGACCACGGCCGGCGCTATGTGCACATCCTGAATACCGATGCCTATCTGTCCCGTCTCGCGGACCTCGGCTGCGAAGTCGACGTGTGGGAGACCACCTACCTCCAACTCCTCGGCGGAGAGGACCCGGTGCTCGACTGGGTGAAGGGCACCGCCCTGCGCCCCGTGCTCACCGAGCTCGGCGACGACGCCGCGGCCGTGGACGACTTCCTCGCCCAGTACCGCGATCTGCTCCGCAAGGTGTATCCGGCGGGTCCGCACGGCACGGTGTTCCCCTTCCGCCGGATCTTCGTCGTCGCGCGGAAGAGCTGATCGACGCGGGCGCCCCGCCGCCGGGCGACCGGCGGCGGGGCGCTGTGCTGCTGGGTCAGTGCTGGGTCAGTGCAGGGTGCCGTAGGTGTTCCAGCCGTTGCCGACCTTGGACTTGGCCTTGAACGCGCCCGGGCCCGTGCCCACGCCGGTGGCGTCGTAGCGGAACAGCTCGCCGGCCGCGTTCGCGCCGAGCAGGTCGGCCTTGCCGTCGCCGTTCAGATCGCCGGCCGCGGCGAGCTTGCCGTAGACGTTCCAGCCGGAGCCGATCAGCGACTTGGCCTTGAACGGCGTGGCGGCGACGCCCGTGCCCGCGTACAGCCAGAGCTTGCCGTCCTTGCCGCGGGCGAGCAGGTCCGCGCGGCCGTCGCCGGTGACGTCGCCCGCGCCGAGCAGCTTGTTGAACTGCTGCCAGCCGCCGCCGATCCTCTGCTTGGCCGCGAAGGAGGTCCCCGTGCCGGCGCCCCGGTACAGATAGAGCACGCCCGAGCCGTCGCGCGCCAGGAGGTCGCCCCTGCCGTCGCCGCTCAGGTCGCCGGGGCCGACCAGGGTGTTGTAGACGCCCCAGCCGCGGCCGATCGTCTGGATGTTCCCCGACGGGTGGCTGTAGTTGTACAGCGTGTTGTCGTAGATCTCGAACAGGTCGGAGAAGCCGTTGTCGTCGAGCGAGGAGAGCAGGGCGACGCCCTTCGCGCCCTTCCAGCCGCCGACGTCGCTGATCCGCTCACGGGCGCTCAGCAGGCCGTTGTTCAGGGCGTAGTACGAGTAGAGCGTGCCCTTGGTGTCCAGGCCCACCAGCTCCTGCTTGCCCCAGGAGGGGTTGTTGCCCGCGCCGGCGAACTGCGCCACCGCGTTCCAGCCGGCGCCGCCCTGCTCGCGGGGGTGGAACCGACCGGTGCCGAGCGAGGCGTAGTCGTACAGCACGCCCGAGAAGCTGCGGGCCACCAGCTCGGACAGGCCGTCGCCGTTCTGGTCGTCGACGCTGAACAACTGGTTGTACTGCTGCCAGCCCGTCCCGATGGCGACCCGGTCCTTGAACGGGCGGGTCGCCTCGCCGGTGCCGGAGTAGAAGTACAGCGTGCCGGACGGGTTGCGGGCGTACAGGTCCGCGATGCCGTCGCTGTTGACGTCGTTGACGCCGACGAGCTGGTCGTACTGCTGCCAGCCGCCGCCGATGCGGAGCTTGGGCGCCAGCGGCGTCGCCGCGCCCGGCGTCGCGCGGTACAGATACAGATCGCCCGCGTGGGTGCGCGCCAGCACGTCGCCGACGCCGTCGCCGGTGAGGTCGCCCGGCGCGAACACCTTGTTGTACTGCTGCCAGCCGGTCCCGGACCACAGGACCGAGGCGCCCTGGGCGGTGCTCGAGCCGTACGCCGTGAGCCGTCCGCTCGCCCCGAGCGTGAAGTGGACGGGGGCGGCCTCGAAGCCGCCGATCGAGAAGACGTCCTTGTAGCTCTCGTCTGGCGACTGGTGGACGCCGGCGTCGAAGTCGTACTCGTGCGAGGCCGTGCCCGCCGACGGGGCGACGAAGATCTTGCCGTTCTGCGCGCGGTAGAACAGGTCGCTGAAGCCGTCCCCGTCCACGTCGCTGCGCGGCTTGGCGACCGGGGCGTCCGCCGCCTCGGCCCGCGCCGCCGCGCGGCGCTCGCCGGAGGACTTCGCGCCCGCCTTGGGCAGCCGCAGCGTGGGCTGCTCCTCGGCGCCGGGCGCGGTCTGCCCGATCGCACCGCGCGGGGACGGGGCGTCGTCCGCCTGCGCCGGGACGGCGAGCAGCATGCCCGCCGAGAGCGCGAGCGCGGTGCACGCGGCGATGCGGCGCGCGGGTCTGGAACGCGTTCCGGCAGCGCTGCCGGATACCACTGAAGTCAAGGCCCCCCCAGGGGAAAAGTAGTGAGACCGGGCGGCGGTGCTCGCTGCTCATTTGCCTGGCTGTGCCGAACCCGCCCCGGAATGGAAACGGATAGTACAACCAGGATCTGACACTGGGGGGTTGCTGGAGACACGGCCGTGGATATGGCCGGGATACGGCGGGGAATCGGCAGAGACGCAGCAGGGATTCAGTAGAGACTCAGCAGGGATTGAGCAGAGACTCAGCCGGGATCAGAGCAGGTATGGAGGAGCGGTACGACGGCGGATCGCGGGGACTCGGCAGGGGCGCCGGGCGGTTGCCGGCCCGGCGCCCACAGCGCGTCAGTTCTTGCGATGCCCTATCAACCGGGGCTTCGCCTCCAGGCTCCCCAGACCGTGCCAGGCGAGGTTCACCAGATGCGCGGCCACCTCCGCCTTCTTGGGACGGCGGGCGTCCACCCACCACTGGCCCGTCAGCGCCACCATGCCGACCAGCGCCTGCGCGTACAGCGGGGCGAGCTTCGGGTCGAAGCCGCGGGCCTTGAACTCCAGGCCCAGGATGTCCTCGACCTGCGTGGCGATATCGCTGATCAGCGAGGCGAAGGTGCCGGTGGACTGGGCGACGGGGGAGTCGCGGACCAGGATGCGGAAGCCGTCGGTGTACGACTCGATGTAGTCGAGCAGCGCGAAAGCCGCCTGCTCCAGCAGCTCCCGCGGATGCCCCGCGGTCAGCGCGCCGGTGACCATGTCGAGCAGCCGCCGCATCTCGCGGTCCACGACCACCGCGTACAGCCCCTCCTTGCCGCCGAAGTGCTCGTACACCACCGGCTTGGAGACGCCCGCCTTCGCGGCGATCTCCTCGACGGACGTGCCTTCGAAGCCCTTCTCGGCGAAGAGCGTGCGGCCGATGTCCAGCAGCTGTTCTCGGCGTTCCTTGCCGGTCATCCGGGTGCGGCGAGCACGCCGGCTTCCGGAGGGCCGGTTCTTGTCCCCGCTGCTGGTGCTGCCGTCGATCGCCACGTCGCCAATCATGCCGGGTTTACGGACTCGCTTTTGCGTCGGGCCTGAATTCGAGACGCATCGGGCCAGCGGACGTCGTACGCCCAGCCCAGCTTCTCGAACCAGCGGATCAGCCGGGCGCTGGAGTCGAGCTGGCCCTTCAGCACGCCGTGACGTGCACACGTCGGGTCGGCGTGGTGGAGGTTGTGCCAGGACTCGCCGCACGACAGCACCGCCAGCCACCACACGTTGCCCGAGCGGTCGCGCGACTTGAAGGGGCGCTTGCCGACCGCGTGGCAGATGGAGTTGATCGACCAGGTGACGTGGTGCAGCAGCGCCACCCGAACGAGCGAGCCCCAGAAGAACGCGGTCGCGGCGCCCTGCCACGACATCGTGACCAGGCCGCCGACCAGCGGCGGGATGGCGAGGGAGAGGATCGTCCACCAGATGAAGTCACGGGAGATGCGGCGGATCGCCGGGTCCTTGATCAGATCCGGGGCGTACTTCTCCTGCGGCGTCTGCTCCTCGTCGAACATCCAGGCGATGTGCGCCCACCACAGGCCCTTCATCAGCGCGGGCACGCTCTCGCCGAAGCGCCACGGCGAGTGCGGGTCGCCCTCGGCGTCCGAGAACTTGTGGTGCTTGCGGTGGTCCGCGACCCAGCGCACCAGCGGCCCCTCGACCGCGAGCGAGCCCATGACCGCGAGCGCGATCCGCAGCGGACGTTTCGCCTTGAAGGCGCCGTGCGTGAAGTAGCGGTGGAAGCCGATCGTGATCCCGTGGCAGCCGATGTAGTACATCGCCGTCATCAGGCCGAGATCGAGCCAGCTCACCCCCCAGCCCCAGGCCAGCGGCACCGCCGCGACCAGTGCGAGGAAGGGAACCGTGATGAACAGCAGCAGGGTGATCTGCTCGATCGAACGCTTGCTGTCTCCGCCCAGCGTCCCGGAGGGCAGCGGGCCCCCCGCTGGCGTCGGGGCGTCGTCTGACTTCGGGGCGTCGTCGAGCAGATCCGGGCTTGTGGTCATGGGGTCCCCTGTGGGGTGTGTGAGGTACGGCTGAGGCGTGGCTACGGATGCGTAACCTACGGCATCGTAAGTATGGCAGTGCGCGGCGGTGCGGCAAGAGACCTGTGGATAACGTCGGGGAAATGGACACCTATCCTGGGTGTCGTCGGACAGCGCGGTCCGCAAGCCTCCAGTACCCCTCCAGACGTGCACAAACACTGCAAGGAGCCGCACCTGTGAGCAGTGCCGACCAGACCTCCACCGACAGCGCAGAGCTGCGCGCCGACATCCGCCGACTGGGCGAACTGCTGGGCGAGACCCTCGTACGCCAGGAGGGCCCCGAGCTGCTCGACCTCGTCGAGCGGGTCCGCGCGCTGACGCGCACCGACGGCGAGGCCGCAGCCGAGCTGCTCGGCGACACCGATCTGGAGACCGCGGCCAAGCTGGTCCGCGCCTTCTCCGTCTACTTCCACCTCGCCAACGTCACCGAGCAGGTGCACCGCGGCCACGAGATGCGCCGCCGCCGCGCGGCCGAGGGCGGGCTCCTGGCCCGCACGGCCGACCGCCTCAAGGACGCGGACCCGGAGCATCTGCGGGAGACCGTCAAGAATCTGAACGTACGCCCCGTGTTCACCGCGCACCCGACGGAGGCGGCGCGGCGCTCGGTGCTGAACAAGCTGCGCCGCATCGCCGAGCTGCTGGAGACCCCGCCGCTCGACGCGGACCGCCGCCGGCACGATCTGCGCCTCGCCGAGCACATCGACCTCATCTGGCAGACCGACGAGCTGCGCGTGGTGCGGCCCGAGCCGGCCGACGAGGCGCGCAACGCGATCTACTACCTCGACGAGCTGCACGCGAACGCCGTCGGCGACGTCCTGGAGGACCTGGCCGCCGAGCTGGAGCGGGTCGGCGTCGAGCTGCCCGCGCAGACGCGTCCGCTGACCTTCGGCACCTGGATCGGCGGCGACCGGGACGGCAACCCGAACGTGACGCCCGCGGTGACGTGGGAGGTGCTGATCCTCCAGCACGAGCACGGCATCACGGACACCATCGAGGTCGTCGACTATCTGCGCGGACTGCTCTCCAACTCGAGCCGCTACACGGGCGCGACGGACGAGCTGCTCGCCTCCCTCCAGAGCGACCTGGAGCGGCTGCCCGAGATCAGCCCCCGCTACAAGCGGCTCAACGCCGAGGAGCCGTACCGCCTCAAGGCCACCTGCATCCGCCAGAAGCTCGTCAACACCCGTGAGCGCCTGGCCAAGGGCACGCCGCACGAGGAGGGCCGCGACTACCTGGGCACGGCCGAGCTGCTGAACGACCTCACCCTGATCCAGACGTCGCTGCGCGAGCACCGCGGCGGGCTGTTCGCGGACGGCCGGATGGCCCGGGTCATCCGCACGCTGTCGGCCTTCGGGCTCCAGCTGGCCACGATGGACGTGCGCGAGCACGCGGACGCGCATCACAACGCGCTGGGGCAGCTCTTCGACCGGCTGGGCGAGGAGTCGTGGCGGTACGCGGACATGCCGCGGGAGTACCGCCAGAAGCTGCTGGCCAAGGAGCTCAGGTCCCGGCGCCCGCTCGCGCCGACGCCGGCGCCGCTGGACGCGGCGGGCGAGAAGACCCTCGGGGTCTTCCACACCGTCAAGGAGGCCTTCGAGCGGTTCGGGCCCGAGGTCATCGAGTCGTACATCATCTCGATGTGCCAGGGCGCGGACGACGTGTTCGCGGCGGCGGTGCTGGCCCGGGAGGCCGGGCTGATCGACCTGCACGCCGGCTGGGCGAAGATCGGCATCGTGCCGCTGCTGGAGACGACGGAGGAGCTGAAGGCCGCCGACGTCATCCTGGACGACATGCTGGCCGACCCCTCCTACCGGCGGCTGGTCTCCCTGCGGGGCGACGTCCAGGAGGTCATGCTGGGCTACTCGGACTCGTCGAAGTTCGGCGGCATCACCACCTCGCAGTGGGAGATCCACCGGGCGCAGCGCCGGCTGCGCGACGTGGCGCACCGGCACGGCGTGCGGCTGCGGCTCTTCCACGGCCGGGGCGGCACGGTCGGCCGCGGCGGCGGCCCCTCGCACGACGCGATCCTCGCGCAGCCGTGGGGCACGCTGGAGGGCGAGATCAAGGTGACCGAGCAGGGCGAGGTCATCTCCGACAAGTATCTGATCCCGTCCCTGGCCAGGGAGAACCTCGAGCTGACGGTCGCGGCGACGCTCTCGGCGTCCGCCCTGCACACCGCGCCGCGCCAGTCGGACGAGGCGCTGTCCCGCTGGGACGCGGCGATGGACACGGTCTCGGACGCGGCGCACGAGGCGTACCGGCGGCTGGTGGAGGACCCGGACCTGCCGGCGTACTTCCTCGCCTCGACCCCCGTCGACCAGCTCGCCGACCTGCACCTCGGCTCGCGGCCCTCCCGCCGCCCCGGCTCGGGCGTCTCCCTCGACGGGCTGCGGGCCATCCCGTGGGTCTTCGGCTGGACCCAGTCGCGCCAGATCGTGCCGGGCTGGTTCGGCGTGGGCTCGGGCCTGAAGGCGCTGCGCGAGGCGGGGCTGGACACGGTCCTGGACGAGATGTACGGGCAGTGGCACTTCTTCCGGAACTTCATGTCCAACGTCGAGATGACGCTGGCGAAGACGGACCTGAGGATCGCGCGCCACTATGTGGACACGCTGGTGCCCGACGAGCTGAAGCACGTCTTCGACGTGATCGAGGCGGAGCACGCGCTGACCGTGCAGGAGGTCCTGCGGATCACGGGCGGGGAGCACCTGCTCGACTCCGACCCGGGGCTTCAGCAGACGTTCGGCATCCGTGACGCGTATCTGGACCCGATCTCCTACCTCCAGGTCTCGCTGCTGGCGCGCCAGCGCGCGGCGGCGGAGCGGGGAGAGGAGCCGGACCCGCTGCTGGCGAGGGCGCTGCTGCTGACGGTGAACGGCGTCGCGGCGGGCCTGCGGAACACGGGCTGACCGGCGAGACCGTCATACGACGGCGCCCCCTGTGCCCGCGGGCACAGGGGGCGCCGTCGTGTCCGGCCCAGGCCCGGCGCGAGAGGCTCAGGTCCGCGCCGGGCTCACAGCGCGATGAACGCCCCCAGCAGCAGTACCCCGCCCGCCGCCGCCGTCGCCCAGGCGGCCTTGGGCTGGCGCAGGCCGCCCGCGATCAGCAGGGACGCGAGCAGGAGCGCGCCGCCCAGGGGGAGCCAGGCGTGCAGCGCGCCGGCCATGCCCGTGCGGACGACCTCGGTCGTGCTGGGCTTCACCACCACCGCGACCGTGCTGCCCTTCGGCGCGGCCACCGACTTCTCGATCGTCATGCCCGTGCGGGGCGCCGCCGGGCCCTCGGGGTCGTAGGGGCCGGTGCAGGTGTCCTCGCCGCACGAGGTGATCTTCAACGTGCCGTGCTCGCGGCCCTTGGAGAGGATGACGTGCTGCGCGGTGCCCCAGGACGCCCAGAATCCGGCCACCAGCAACAGCGCGGCGACGGCGGCCACCGCTGCCCGGCGGCCGTACAGGAGTACGTGAGTCCGCTTCATGACGCGCGATCCTTGGCCATGGGTGCACGTCGGGTCAACTAAGCGCCTGGCATATCAGGAGTTGTACGTACTTTGGGCCCGCTCGAGGCCCTCGATCACCAGAGCCTCCGCCGCGTCCGCCGCGCGGTCCACGAAGTACCCGAGCTCCTTGCGCTCCGTCGACGAGAAGTCCTTCAGCACGAAGTCCGCCACCTGCATCCGGCCCGGCGGACGGCCGATCCCGAACCGCACCCGGTGGTAGTCCGCGCCCATCGCCTTCGTCATGGACTTCAGGCCGTTGTGGCCGTTGTCCCCGCCGCCCAGCTTCAGCCGCAGCGTGCCGTAGTCGATGTCCAGCTCGTCGTGGATCGCCACGATGTTCCCGGTCGGCACCTTGTAGAAGTCCCGCAGCGCCGTCACCGGGCCGCCGGACAGGTTCATATAGGACATCGGCTTCGCCAGGATCACCCGCCGGCTGTACGGCCCCGGCGGGCCGATGCGCCCCTCGACGACCTGGGCCTGCGCCTTCTGCGCGCGCTTGAACGTGCCGCGCATCCGCTCCGCGAGCAGGTCCGCGACCATGAATCCGACGTTGTGCCGGTTCGCCGCGTAGTCGGGCCCGGGGTTTCCGAGGCCCACCACGAGCCAGGGGGCGGTGGCGTCGGTCGTCGCGGTGGCGTCGGTCGTCATCGGAAGTGCCTCTCCTCGTATCCGCACGTCTCGTACACGGAGCAGACGGACGGGGCGGCGGGCCGCACGGCCCACCGCCCCGTCAACGTCAAGCAGAGCCTACGGCTCAGGCCTCCGCGGACTCCTCGCCCTCGCCCTCGGCGCCCTCGGCCGCCGGCTCCTCCGCCTGCGCGGACAGGACCTGCAGGACGACGGTGTCGTCCTCGACGGCCAGCGTGGTGCCCTTGGGCAGCGTGATGTCCTTCGCGAGGATGGAGGCGCCGGCCTCCAGGCCCTCGATGGAGACCGAGACGGACTCGGGGATGTGGGTGGCCTCGGCCTCGACCGGCAGCGCGTTCAGCACGTGCTCGAGCAGGTAGCCGCCCGGGGCCAGCTCGCCCTCGGCGTGGACGGGGATCTCGACCGTGACCTTCTCGCCCTTCTTGACCAGAAGCAGGTCGACGTGCTCGATGTGGTTCTTCAGCGGGTGGCGCTGGACCGACTTCGGGATCGCGAGCTCGTTGCGGCCCTCGATGTCCAGCGCGAGCAGGACGTTCGGGGTGCGCAGGGCGAGCAGCAGCTCGTGGCCCGGGAGGGTCACGTGGATCGGGTCGACGCCGTGGCCGTACAGAACGCCGGGAACCTGGTTGTCGCGGCGGATGCGGCGGGCCGCACCCTTGCCGAACTCGGAACGGGTCTGAGCGGCGAGCTTCACCTCGGACATAAGCACTCCTCGTATGCAGTGACGGAAAAGAAAGTCGGTCACCCGGCCACGACTGGCCTGCTACGAAGAGCGCGTCGATAACGGACCGCCGCACCGTGGGTGCGGCCTCCCTCGCCGAGCAACTTCGACAGTCTACTCGGAGCCCCCCGAGCCGCCCAATTCGATCAACAGGTCGCGGATCACCGGCCCCGCCGAGTCCGATCCGTGCGCCGCCCCCTCGACCACGCACGCCACCGCGACATTGCCGCTGTGGGCGACCAGCCAGCCGTTGTTCGGCCCCTCCTCGGTCACCTCGGCGGTGCCCGTCTTCGCCCCCGTCGGGCCCGGCACGCCCGCCAGCACCTTCGCCGTGCCGTCCGTGACCGTGTCCCGCATCAGCGAGCGCAGCTGCTCGACCACGCCCGGCGGCAGCGCCTCGGTCCGCACCCGCGGCTGCTCCGTGCCGCGCACCAGCAGCGGCTGGCGGAACGACCCGGAGACCGCCGTCGCCGTCACCGACGCCATGGTCAGCGGGTTCGTCTGGAGCTTGCCCTGCCCGAACAGCGCCGCCGCCTTCTCCGTCTCGTCGCCCGGCGCCGGGACCTTCGCGTCCACCGAGTACACGCCCGTCTTCCACTCCTGGCCGACCCCGAAGTACCTCGACGCGAACATGGTCATCTCGTCGTCGCCGAGCTTGTCGCGCAGCGACACATACGCCGTGTTGCAGGAGTGGATGAAGTCCTCGCGGAAGGTGGCGCCCTTGATCTCGGACGTCTCGACGTTGTGGAACTGCTTGCCGACCGTGAGGTACTTCGGGCAGTCGACCACCGTGCGCGGAGTGACCGCCCCCTTCGCCAGCAGTGCCGCGCTGGTCACCACCTTCCACGTCGAGCCGGGCGCGTACGTCCCCTGGAAGGCCCGGTTGAAGCCCCCGCCGGGCGAGTTGGCGACCGCCAGCACCTCGCCGTCGTCGATCCGCAGCGCCACCAGGCCCGCGTTGCGGCCCTTGGCGTGCCGGGCCAGCGCCCGCTCCGCCGCCGACTGCGCCTCGGCGTCGATCGTCGTGCGCAGCGGCCCGCCGTCCTTCGCCGCCGGCCCGAACCGGACCGCCGTCTTGCGGACCTCGCCCGTCGCCCGGTCCACGACCTGCACCTCGCCGCGCGGCTTCCCGCCGCCCAGGCCCAGCACCCCCGCGAGCGAGGGATGGTCCGCGGCCGAGAGGGGATCGCCGTCCCGGTCCTGGGCCGACAGCTCCTTCGACTCCTCCTTGACCAGCTTGAACTTCTGCCGGTCCGTCAGCTCCGGGTGGACCAGCGGAAGTTCCCAGTGCACCCTCCAGCGCCCGTCCTCGCGGTCCAGGCCGATCCTGGAGTCGTACGACCACGCGCCGAGCTCCGCCACCGGCAGCTTCGCCCGGTACGCGACGGTCGCCCCGTCCTCGCCGTCCGCCGTCGCCTCGCCCGCCGCCAGCACCGGCCGGGCGATCTCCAGGCCCGCCGTGAAGTTCCGCAGCGTCTGCTCGGCGGCCTGCGGGGCGTCCGTCAGCCGCGCCGCGGCCGCCAGGTCCCCCTTCGCCCAGTTGGCCAGGAACGACTGCGCGGTGCGCACCGCCGCCGGGTCCGCCGCCGTCCTCGACGCGGCGGACTCGCTCTTCAGCGGCCCGTACACCACCGCCCACCCCGTCGCCCCGGCCGCCAGCGCCACCGCCGCGACTGCCGCCGGCCATCTGCGCCGCCCGCGCCGCCTGCCCCCGTATGTCGTCGTCATGCCCGCCAGCAGAACAGACCCGGCACCGGCCAGTCCAAGACCCATATCGAGATCTCAGGCATAGCCGATTCACTATCATTGCTGCTCATGGACCTGCTGCTGCATCTGCGGTACTTCCGGACGGTCGCCGACGAAGCCCACTTCGGCCGCGCCGCCGAGCGGCTGCGCATCGCCCAGCCCTCCCTCTCGCAGCGGATCCAGCGCCTGGAGCGCGAACTGGGCGTACGGCTCTTCGACCGCTCCAGCAGGGGCGCCGCCCTCACGCCCGCCGGCCGGCTCGTCCTCGCCGAGGCGAACGGGCTCCTCGAAGCGGCCGACCGGCTGGGGGCCGCCGTCGCCCGCGTGCAGAGCGGCGAGGCCGGCACGCTGCGCGCGGCCGCGCCCCCGCAGCTCGGCGGGGCCGCCGTCGCCGCCCTGCTGACCGCGTTCCGCGAGCGCTCGCCCGGCGGAGAGCTGGACCTGCGCGAGCTCTCCACCGCCGAGCAGCGAGCCGAACTCGCCGCCGGAACCCTCGACGTGGGCCTCGTCCGGCACCCCTGCCCTGCCCTCGGCCTCGACTTCGGGCCGATGCTCCACCAGCCGCTCGGCGCGCTCCTGGCCGACGGCGACCCGCTCGCCGCCCACGCCGAGATCGCCGTCTCCTCCCTCACCGGCCGCGACCTCGTCCTCTTCCCCCGCGCCGCCGCGCCCGCCCTGCACGACGAGACGCTCACCGCGTGCGCCCGGCACGGCTGCACCCCCGCCGCCGTGCACGAGGCGGCCGGTCCCGACTTCACCCGCGCGCTGGTCCTGTCCGGCGGGGCCGTCGCGCTGCTGCCCCGGCCCGCGCCCGAGCCCGGCACGGTCTGGCGTCCGCTGCGCGGCACCCCCGTCACCTGGCGCACCTCCGTCGCCTGGCCGCAGGGCCGCGACGGCCCGGCCGTGCGGCTGTTCGCCGAGGCCGCCTACGCCGCGCTGCTCGAACACGCCGGGATGCTGACCGCGCTGCCCGGCCGCGTCCTGTTTCCCCGTCCCGCATCGGAGTTCCCCCTGTGACCGCCTCCGCCGCCTCCGCGACGCCCGCGGTCCGCGCCCGTATCACCGCGGCCTTCACCGACGCGGGCACGGTCGGGCAGCTGTACGCCGTCGACGTCGACTCCGGCGCTTCGGTCGGCGTCGGCGCGGACACGGAGCAGTCCACCGCCAGCGTCCACAAGATCGCGCTGATCGCCGCGCTCTACCGGGAGGCCTCGCTCGGCCGCGTCGACGTGACGCGCCGCGTGGAGATCCCCACGAGCGGCCGCAGCCCCGGCCCCACCGGTCTCGCCGTCATGCGGGACGCGGCCGCGCTCTCGCTGCGCGACCTGGCCTCCCTCGCCGTCGCCGTCAGCGACAACACCGCCGCCGACGTGCTGTGGGACGCCCTCGGCCTGGACACGGTCAACCGCACGATGGCCGAGCTGGGCCTGACCCGCACGGTCGCCGTCCAGAACATGCGCGAGCTGTACGCCACGATGGCCGAGGACGCGGGCGGGGGCGCCGCCGCGCTCGCCGACCCGGGGGCCGTCGCCCGGCTCAGGGTCCTCGACCCCTCCCGTACGAACCGCTCAACGCCCCGCGAGACGGCCTCGCTGCTGGCCGCGATCTGGCGGGACGAGGTATGCGAGGGGGAGCGGGCGGCGGAGTACGGCGCGGAACTGCGCGCGCTGCTCGGACTCCAGGCCTGGAGCCACCGGCTCGCGTCGGGCTTCCCCTTCGACGATGTGCGGGTCAGCGGCAAGACGGGCAGCCTGCCGACGCTGCGGCACGAGGCGGGGGTGGTCGAGTACCCGGACGGCGGACGGTACGCGGTCGCGGTCTTCACCCGGGCCGCGTCGACGGCGGTAACCCTCCCGCCGGCGGACGCGGCGATCGGCCGCGCGGCGAGGATCGCGGTGGACGCGCTGAGGGTGTGAGGGGGGTGGGGGGCGGGGGTGGCGACCGGCCGGGCGCCGATGGCGGTGGACGCGTTGCGGGCGTGGGCGGGCACGGACAAGGGCCGCACCCCTGGGGGTGCGGCCCTTGGCCAGCCGATGGACAGCCGTCGGTCAGCTGTCGCTCAGCGTCAGGGTGGGCTGATCAGCCCTGCTCCTCGAAGAGGCTCGTCACCGAGCCGTCCTCGAAGACCTCGCGTACCGCGCGGGCGATCGTCGGAGCGATCGAGAGCACGGTGATCTTGTCGAGCTCGAGGTCGCCCGGGTCGGGCAGCGTGTTCGTGAAGACGAACTCGCTGACCTTCGAGTTCTTCAGACGGTCGGCCGCGGGGCCGGACAGGATGCCGTGCGTCGCCGTGACGATGACGTCCTCGGCGCCGTGCGCGAAGAGCGCCTCGGCGGCGGCGCAGATCGTGCCGCCGGTGTCGATCATGTCGTCGACCAGCACGCAGACCCGGCCCTCGACCTCGCCGACGACCTCGTGGACGGTCACCTGGTTGGCGACGTCCTTGTCACGGCGCTTGTGCACGATGGCCAGCGGGGCGTCCAGGCGGTCGCACCAGCGGTCGGCGACGCGCACACGGCCGGCGTCGGGGGAGACGACGGTGAGCTTGTTGCGGTCCACCTTCGCGCCCACGTAGTCGGCGAGCACCGGCAGCGCGGACAGATGGTCGACCGGGCCGTCGAAGAAGCCCTGGATCTGGTCGGTGTGCAGATCGACCGTGAGGATGCGGTGCGCGCCCGCGGTCTTCAGCAGGTCGGCGATCAGACGCGCCGAGATCGGCTCGCGGCCGCGGTGCTTCTTGTCCTGACGGGCGTAGCCGTACGACGGGATGATCACGGTGATGCTCCGGGCCGAGGCCCGCTTCAGCGCATCGATCATGATCAGCTGTTCCATGATCCACTTGTTGATGGGAGCCGTGTGGCTCTGCATCAGGAAGCAGTCGGCGCCGCGAGCGGACTCCTGGAAGCGGACGTAGATCTCGCCGTTGGCGAAGTCGAACGCCTTGGTCGGCACCAGGCCGACTCCCAGCTGGTGTGCCACCTCCTCGGCCAGCTCGGGGTGGGCGCGGCCGGAGAAGAGCATCAGCTTCTTCTCGCCGGTCGTCTTGATCCCGGTCACAGCACTGTCTCCTCAGACGTGTGTTCTCTGGCACAGGCGCCTACGGGGCGCGAGCCAGCCGAATTTGTGTGCACGTATCACGGTACGCCGAGTTCGACGCACCTGTTTCCGGTCAGTTCTCGTCGGCGACGACCTCGGCTGCCGCGGTGGCGGCCTGGGCGGCCGCGCTCCCGGGGCGCTTGCGGGCCACCCAGCCCTCGATATTCCGCTGCTGGCCACGGGCGACGGCCAGTGCGCCGGCCGGCACGTCCTTGGTGATGACGGAGCCGGCGGCGGTGTAGGCGCCGTCTCCGACCGTGACAGGAGCCACAAGCATGTTGTCCGCGCCCGTCCGGCAGTGCGACCCGATCGTGGTGTGGTGCTTGGCCTCGCCGTCGTAGTTCACGAAGACGCTCGCGGCGCCGATGTTCGTGTGGTCGCCGATGGTCGCGTCGCCGACGTAGGACAGGTGCGGGACCTTGGTGCCCTCGCCGATCGAGGCGTTCTTCATCTCCACGTACGCACCGGCCTTGGACTTCGCGCCCAGCCGAGTGCCGGGGCGGAGGTAGGTGTACGGGCCGACCTTCGCCCCCGCGCCGATCTCGGCGTCCTCGGCGACGGTGTTGTCGACGCGGGCGCCCGCGTGGACGGTGGTGTCGCGCAGCCGGGAGTTGGGGCCGACCTCGGCGCCCTCGGCGATGTGCGAGGCGCCCAGCAGCTGGGTGCCGGGGTGCACGATCGCGTCCTGCTCGAACGTCACCGTCACGTCGACGAGCACCGAGGCGGGGTCGACGATCGAGACGCCGGCCAGCATCGCGCGCTCCAGCAGCCGCTCGTTGAGCAGCCTGCGCGCCTCGGCCAGCTGTACGCGGTTGTTGATGCCGAGGATCTCGCGGTGGTCGGCGGCGACGGACGCGCCGACCCGGTGCCCGGCCTCGCGCAGGATGCCCAGCACGTCGGTGAGGTACTCCTCGCCCTGGCTGTTGTCCGTGCGGACCTTGCCGAGGGCGTCGGCGAGCAGCTGCCCGTCGAAGGCGAAGACGCCGGAGTTGATCTCGCGGATGGCGCGCTGCTCGTCGGTGGCGTCCTTGTGCTCGACGATCGCGGTGACCGCGCCGGTCTCGTCCCGCACGATCCGGCCGTACCCGGTGGAGTCCGGGACCTCGGCGGTCAGCACGGTCACGGCGTTGCCGTCGGCCGCGTGGGCGGCGGCGAGGGCGGTGAGGGTCTCGCCGGAGAGGAGGGGGGTGTCGCCGCACACGACGACGACGGTGCCCTCGGGGGCCTGACCGAGCTCCTCGAGCGCCATGCGCACGGCGTGGCCGGTGCCGTTCTGCTGGGCCTGGAAGGCGGTGCGAGTGCCGGCGTACTCGGCGGCGAGATGGGCCTCGACCTGCTCGCTCGCGTGGCCGACGACTACGACGAGATGCTCGGGGCTCAGCTCGCGTGCGGCGGATACGACGTGTCCGACGAGCGATCGCCCGCAGATTTCATGCAGGACCTTGGGGGTCTTCGACTTCATGCGGGTGCCCTCACCCGCTGCGAGGACGACGACGGCTGCCGGGCGATTGGCGCTCACGGAATTGCCCTTCGGCTTCGGGTGGTGGACATCCGAAGGATACCGGTGGGTTTCCGGCCTGAAACGGGCGCGGGTCCCGACCGCCGCGCGGTGAAACGAATGCGGGTCCCGACCGGCGTGATCGGAACCCGAATGAAGCGCGAATGAACGCGAAGCGTCTGCTGCTCCCCCGCCAGGACTCGAACCCGGACTAATGGCACCAAAAGCCACTGTGCTGCCAATTACACCACAGGGGATTGCCTAGCAACCCAAGCCGGACATTCTGCCAGGCGGCCGACTGGGCTCCCCACACTATGCCGTACCACCCGCCCTCGACGCGACGGGACTTAACCGGGGACCGCCCCGCGCTGCCACGAAATTCACTGGCGCCCGCCCGTAGGCTGGAAGACATGACCACAACGGGGGCACACCAGGAGAGCACGGGCCGACCAGCCCGAACCTGGCTGTGGTGGGGACGGCGGCGCAGTGTCGTGCTGGACGTGGGACTGGGTCTCGTCTCCGCCTTGGAATGCGCGCTGGAGGGCGTGGGATTCGCGGACAAGGCCGCGCTTCCCGTGCCCGTCGGCGTGCTGTTCGGGCTGCTCGTCGGATCGGTCCTGGTACTGCGGCGGCGGTGGCCGATCGCCGTGGTGCTGGTGTCGATCGCGACGACGCCCGCCGAGATGGGCTATCTGATGGGCTTCGTCGGCCTCTACACCCTGGCGGCGTCCGAGGTGCCGCGCCGGATCACGGCGATGCTGGCGGGGATGGCGCTGACGGCGATGCTGATCGTGACGTTCGTACGCGTGAGCCAGGACGTCGTGGCCGCGGACTTCGATCCCGAGCCCGGGGCCTGGTACGTGCCGACGATGGCGGGCTTCATGGCGCTGGGCCTGACCGCGCCGCCGGTGCTCTTCGGCCTCTACATAGGGGCGAGACGCCGGCTGATGGAGAGCCTGCGCGAGCGCGCGGACAGCCTGGAGCAGGAGCTGTCGCTGCTGGCCGACCGGGCGGAGCAGCGGGCGCAGTGGGCGCGTACGGAGGAGCGGACCCGGATCGCCCGGGAGATGCACGACGTGGTCGCCCACCGGGTGAGCCTGATGGTGGTGCACGCGGCGGCGCTTCAGGCGGTGGCGTTGAAGGACCCGCAGAAGGCGGTGAAGAACGCGGCGCTCGTCGGCGACATGGGCCGGCAGGCGCTGACCGAGCTGCGCGAGATGCTCGGCGTGCTGCGGGCGGGCGACGACGAGCACAAGCGCGCGGCCCCGGTCCCGCTGGCGGCCGTGGGCGCGGCGGCTGCGGCCGCCGCCGCGGCGGCCGAGGACGACGGACCGTCCCTGGCGGACCTTGAGGGCCTGGTCGGGCAGTCCCGCCAGGCGGGGATGGTCGTGGAGCTGTCGGTGCACGGCGAGGAGCGGGAGTACCCGCCGGAGGTCGAGCAGACCGCGTACCGGGTCGTCCAGGAGGCGCTGACGAACGTCCACAAGCACGCGGCCGGCGCGAAGGTGAGAGTCCGCCTCGCGCACCGCGAGGCGGAGGTGGCGATGCAGGTCGAGAACGGCGCCCCGGACGCCACGGGCGGCGGCTCGGCCCCCGGCCTCCCCAGCGGCGGCAACGGCCTGGTCGGCATGCGCGAACGCGTCACGGCCCTGGGAGGCGTCTTCGTCTCGGGCCCCACGGACGCGGGCGGCTTCCGCGTCTCAGCGGTGCTCCCGACATAGCGAGCCAACCCCACGCTCGAGGCCGTCCCTCGATCTGGGCCCCGAGGCGGCCAAACCCAGCCCGTCCGGCGCTTGAGGACGGACCTCACGCTGGGGCCCCCGAGGCGGGCAAATCCAGCCGGTCCGGCGCTTGAGGACGGACCTCACGCCGGGGCTCCCGAGGCGGGCAAATCCAGCCGGTCCGGCGCTTGAGGACGAACCTCACGCCGGGGCTCCCGAGGCGGGCAAATCCAGCCCGTCCGGCGCTTGAGGACACGCCCGCAGGGCGTCCCCTGCGACCAGGCAACCCTCACCCCGACGTCAGCCTCGCCGGCATCCCCCCCGTCACCAACGTCCCCAACGCCTGATCGATGTCCGCCCCCAGATACCAGTCCCCCGTGTGGTCCAGGCTGTACACCCGTCCCTCCGCGTCGATCGCCAGCACCGCCTGGTTCTCCCCCTCCTCGCCGAGCGGGGCGATCTCCGTGTCCAGCGCCCGGCCCAGGTCCGCCAGCGTGCGCGCCAGATGCAGTCCCGCCAGCGGGTCGATCCGTACCGGCGTCGGCGCCGTCTGGCGCCCCGGCCCCGGCGCCGCGATCCGCAGCCCGCCGAACTCCGCCCACGCCTCGACCGCCGCCGGGAACACCGTGTGCCGGTGGCCGGCCGGGGAGGCGTGCGCGCGCAGGGTGTCGGCCCAGTGCTCGGCGAGCTTGATGTCCCAGCGGCCGGGCTGCCAGCCCGCGTCGCGCAGCGCCGCGTCGACCGCGACAGGGAACCGGGTGGTGCTCAGATGGTCGGGCATCGGTGCGCGTTCAGCCGTTCTCGGGTGCGGTCGGGTCGACGGGGCGTACCCCGAAATGGTCGAGCATCGCCGTACAGGAACGGCAGGGCGGCGCGTAGCTGCCGTGCAGCGGGTCGCCGTCCTCGCGGATGCGCCGGGCCGTGAGCTTCGCATGCTTCAGCGCCCGACGCGCCTCCCCGTGCGTCAGCGGCTTGCGCTGGGCCCGTTTGGAGCGCTGCGTCTCCGCGCCCGACAGATGGCGCGAGAGCAGGATCGCCTCGGGGCAGCGCCCGGTGAAGCGTTCGCGCTGACCGCTCGTGAGGGTGTCGAGGAAATCCTGTACGAGCGGATGGAGGGCCGGCGGCTGATCCGCCTTCCCCGCCGTGCACGTCAACGTCTCGCCGCGTACGGAGAGCGCGGCCGCGACAGCGGGCAGGATGCCGTCGCGGCGGTGGTGGAGCGCAGGCGCCTGTGCGGCCTCGGCGCTGCTCCAGGTGAGGCGCGGATCGCCTGAGGCGTCTGACGATCGCGGTTGCGCTGTGTGCATGGTGCTGTTGTCCCCTCCCCGTGCACTCCCCCGAGTTGCGGGGGGAACAGCCTGCCAAATGGGACGCGTCGTGTGGAAGCTGGGGCGCTGAAACGTGTCTACGTGTCGCGCGCGGATCATGACAGATGACTGACGGATCACGGACAGGTCACCCCGGAGTGACTGATCGTTACGGAAGCGGAGGGCTCTCAGCCCCTATTGCGGCACCGCATAGGCTGTGCTGAACCAGCCAGACGCAGCAGGGGGCAACCGCCATGACGACAGGTCGGCTCGGGCAGCAAGCCGCGCCACCGAACGCGGCCTATGCCGGGCAGGTCGTGAACTTCCCGGACCCGGTCCGGGCCTCCCGCCACCCCAGAGGTGTGCGTGTGGACGAAAACGGCCACCCGGACTTCTCGCCGTACGCGCGTGCCGCCGCCGAGATCGCCGAGCCCCCGGAGGGCTTCGGCGTCGACGAGCTGAGGCTCACGGACTACGTCTCGGCCAACGCGGCGCAGTCCGCCGACGGCCACGAGCTGTGGGACACGATCCCGTCGGTCGCCACTCCGCACGGCTGGACCTGGCACCACGTGCCGGGCACCCGTCGGCTGGAACTGGTCCCCGTCGAGGTGAAGGCGCTGCTGCGGCACCACGCCGGTCTCGCCACCGCCCCGGTCGACCAGAGCAAGCGCGGCACGCGCCCGCTCCAGGAGACCCGGCCCGCGCACTTCGCAGTGCCGAAGAGCGCCGTGTCGGTGAGCGAGTCGCAGCTGCTGGGCCTGGAGGAGGACCTCGGCTACCGCCTGCCCGGCGCGTACCGCACCTTCCTCAAAGCCGCGGGCGGCTGCGCCCCGGTCGGCGCGGCGCTCGACGCCGAGCTCGGGCTCCTGGTGGACCAGCCGTTCTTCACCGTCCGCGAGGAGGCGGCGGTCAACGACCTGGTGTACGTCAACAAATGTCTGCGGGACCATCTGACGAAGGACTATCTGGGCGTCGCCTTCGTCCAGGGCGGGATCCTGGCGGTCAAGGTCAGGGGCTCGGCCGTGGGCTCGGTGTGGTTCTGCGCGTACGACGACGCGCGCGACCAGGACGGCTGGAGCGTGCAGGAGCGCGTGGAGCGGCTGCTGCTGCCCTGCGGCGACGACTTCGACGGCTTCCTCCAGCGTCTCGCGGGCAATCCGCCGGAGCTGGAGACGGTGGCGAACCTGATGGTGGACGGCGGCTTCGCGTACGCCGTTCCCGTCTCGGACGAGGGGTGACGGTCCGATGGTGACCTTTGCGCAGGCGCAGGAGCGCGCCGAGGAGTGGGTCAACGGCGACGTGCCCGCGTACCAGCACCGCGAGGTGCGGGTGCGGGAGTTCGAGCTGGGCTTCGTGGTGTGGGCGGAGGACCGCGAGAGCGGGGCCCGTTCGGACGGCGGACAGCAGCGGCTGGTGATCGCACGGGACAGCGGCGAGGCCACGCTGTGGCCCGGGCTGCCGGTGGGCGAGGTGATCCGCCGGTACGAAGAGGAGTACGGGACGCAGGCCGCCGAGCTCGACCCGGCCGCCGTGCCGGAGCAGCCGCAGCGGATCGACCTGAACCAGACGTCGTTCCTGTTGAGCCCGCCGGAGTGGCTCCAGGAGGCGGCGGACAAGATCGGGATCCCGGACCGGCGCTCGTCGTCCCGGACGCCGGCCGCGCCGGCGGCCTCGGGCACGCCCGCTGCCGGGACGCCCGCGTCGGTCCCCCCCGCTGCTCCGGGGACGCCCGCCGCGGGGACGCCTGCTCCGGGGACGCCCGCCGGTGTTCCCACCCCCACGCCCGCGCCGATTCCCGCGCCCGCTCCCACGCCCTCGTACGGGGCCAACGCCTCGCAGGCGGGCGGGAGTTCGTCCGGCGCCGGGTCGGCGTGGCCCGAGGCGCCCGGATCGACCTCGGGCCGCGGCGCCGCCGCGCAGGGCGCGTCGCAGGGCGGCTCGGTGTGGCCGAGCGCCGGCGGCGACGACCACGAGCCGACGGCCAACGACGGCGTGCCCCCCACGCCCGGCGGCGGCACGTCCTGGACGGACGCCAACGCCACCGGCGGCGGATCGGACGACGCGTCCGTGCCGCTCCCGGCCACGGTGTTCGCTCCGCCGATCACGGGAACGGACGATGAGGCCCCCCGGCCGCCCGCGGCGGCGGCAGAGGCCCCGACCGCGCTGATCTCGGGCGGCAGCCAGCTGCCGCGTACGACGGTCGCCCCGGCGCTGGACCAGCAGTCGCCGCAGGCGCACCAGACGCCGGTGGCCCCCGCGCAGCCCTCTCCGCAGCAGGCGCCGCCCGGCGCGGGCGACATCGCGGATCTGGCGACGAGCAAGGCATCCGTGCCGCGCGGCGCGCGCGGCAGCGGCGCCACGCCTCCGCCGCCGCCCGGTGCGCCCGGTGTCCCCGGGGGCCGGCCGGGGGCGACGCCTCCGCCGTCGGGGCCGGGCGCGCCCGGCGCTCCGGCGGGCGGCTATCTGCCGACGCAGCTCGTCTCGCACCTCGGCTCGGACGGCCCGCAGCCTCCTAGTGCTCCCGGCGCTCCGACGCCTCCTGGTCCGCCCGGTCCTCCTGGCGGCGGTGTCCACCATGCGGCGACGATGCTGGCCGGTCCCGCCCAGATGGGTCCCGGCCCGGGTGCTCCGCAGCCTCCCGGTCCGCCGGGTGCTCCGGGTGCGCCTGGTGTGCCGCAGCCTCCTGGTCCGCCCGGCGCCCCTGGCGCTCCGACGCCGCCCGGTCCTCCCGGCGGCGGTGTCCACCATGCCGCGACGATGCTGGCCGGTCCCGCCCAGATGGGCCCTGGCCCGGGCGCTCCCCAGCCTCCCGGTCCGCCTGGGGCTCCTGGGGCTCCTGGTGCTCCGGGTGCGCCTGGTGTGCCGCAGCCTCCTGGTCCGCCCGGCGCGCCTGGTGCTCCGACGCCGCCCGGTCCTCCTGGCGGCGGTGTCCACCATGCGGCGACGATGCTGGCCGGTCCCGCCCAGATGGGTCCCGGTCCGGGCGCGCCCCAGCCTCCCGGCCCGCCCGGAGCGCCTCCCGGCGCCCCGGCCGGTCCGCCGCCCGCGTACGGCTATCCGCAGCAGCCGACGGGTATGCCCACCGTGGGCCCCGGCTACCAGGCCGTGCTGCGCTACCGCGCGCCCGACGGCTCCGAGGCCCAGCTGATCCGCCGCTCGGCCCCCGGAACGCCGCACCCGGAGTGGCAGATACTGCATGAGCTGCGCGCCCTGAACGTGCCGCCGCAGCAGGTGCTGGAGCTGCACACCGAGCTGGAGTCGTGCCAGCTGCCCGGCGCGTACTGCGCCCGCATGATCCACGAGACCTGGCCGCAGGCGCGGATCACCTCGATCGCCCCGTACGGCAGGGATCACGCGAGCCGTCAGCAGGGGATGGGCCAACTCCTCGCGCATCAGGGCGAGTTGCACCAGGTCGCGGACGGCCCGGCGCGCCCCGCGCCGGTGCGCGCGCCGCTGCCGCAGGTGGCGCCGGCGCCGCCGATCCCGCCGGAGGCGATCGCGCAGGAGCTGGCGGCCGCGTTCGGGCCGCAGGGCATCTGCCGGTTCGACCAGCGGGCCGTCTCGCGTCAGGGCGTGCCGGAGCTGGTGGCGGCGACCCTGGTGTGGGCGGGTCTGCCGGCCGACTTCAACCCGTTCTTCTGGGCGCAGCCGGCCCAGCCGGTCGTCCCGACGCTGGCGGAGCTCGCGGCGCAGCGACAGGTGCAGCCGGCTTCGGACGCGGGCTCGTACCTGGTCGTGGGCAGCGACTTCGGCCGGGCGATCTGCGTGCAGTACGGCACGGCCCACATAGTGGCGGTGCCCGTCGAGTCGGGACCGGGCGGCCAGCCGGTGGCGCCGCAGTTCGTGAACAGCGGACTGCCGGAGTTCGTGCGCTGCCTGGCGCTGCTCGGCCGGATGTGGCGGCTGCGCTACGGCCTCAACCCGGAGCAGGCCGGCCGCTGGACGGTCGACTTCCAGGCGCAGCTGGCCGCGCTCGACCCGGCGGCGCTCGCGTCGCCGGAGGGCTGGTGGTCGGTGCTGCTGGAGCAGATGTGGGACGGACTGCTCTGAGGCGCCGATGAGCTGACACGCTGTCATACGAATGAGGAGGGCGCCCGACCTGTGCGACAGGTCGGGCGCCCTCGCATTTTTCTGGCTGACGATGACGCTTTCTTGACCGAAATGATCGGGTGGAGTGTCGCGTTATGACCGCTTCGCTCTGATCCACCAGGATGTGCGCGATACGCCTTGTGTGCCGGAGAGGGGCTTGAAGGATGAGTGCTGCATCGGTGTCACCCCACGGCTTCGTCGCCGTGCGGGGCCGTGGCTACCCCGTGGAGAAGGTCGACGCGTACGTCACGTCCCTGTCCCGCGACCGCGACGACGCCTGGGAGCGCGCCGCGCGACTGACGGTCCTCGCGAAGGAGATGGAGGCGGAGGCAGCCCGACTGCGCGAGGTCCTGGCGGCGCTCGGCCCGCAGACCTACGAATCGCTGGGCCGCCGCGCGCAGTACCTCTGGGCGCTGACCGAGGAGGAGGCCGAGGCGGTGCGGACGGGCGTCCGGGAGGAGGCGCAGGCCATCCACGACGGGGCTCAGGCGGCCGCCCGGCAGGCCCAGGACGGCGCCCGCGCGCACGCGGACGAGCTCCGGGCGACTGCCGAGGCGTACGCCCAGCAGATCCTGCTCGGCGCCCAGTCGACGGCCGACGAGATGCGCATCGAGGCGCGCCTGGAGGTGAAGGAGCAGCGCACGAAGACGCTGACGGACCTGAGGGACGCCCGTAGCCGGGCCGAGGGCACGCTGACCGATCTGGGCAACGACCAGGCGGAGCAGTGGGAGGCGCTGGGGCGCGAGGTCGCCGCCCGAGAGGGGGCGGTGGACGCCCGCAACGCCGAGCTCTCCGCCGTCGCGGAGGCCGGCCTCGCGGACGCCGAGCGCGCCTTCGCCGAGTCGGAGGAGCACGCCCGCCACAGCCAGGAGGACGCGGAGGCCCGCGCCGCCCAGCTGATCGCCGAGGCCCGTCTGCACGAGGACCGCACCCAGCGCGAGACCGATCGGGTACTGCGCGAACACGAGGGCGCCCGCGACGAGATGGAGGCGCACATGGCCCACATCCGCAACAGCCTGGCGACGCTGACGGGCCGCGCGGCGGCGGAGGGGTGACCGGGGTACTCGCTGGATGAACTGCTCCGCATGCGCGGCCTGACGGGCGGTGTGCGCCCCGTCAGGCCGCGCGGCGGTCGCTACGTCACCGAGGCGGGCGGCTCGGCCGGGACGACCGGCTTGTTCTGGCAGTCGAAGGTCTCGGCCATCACCTTGGCGGAGTTCAGGAGATGGGTCAGACGGACCCGGGGGCTGCTCTCTCCGGTGAGGGTGTCGGACATCAGGCCTTCGATGGGGATCTCGTTCTCCTGCTTCGCGGGCGTGCCGGGGATCTTGCACTTGACGTACACGCGGTATGCGGCCTTCCCGTCGGCGTCCTTCCCGTGGACGAGCCTGACGTCGGAGTTGACCGGGGTCACGGTCTGCGCGGGGCCGACGTCGGACTTCTCGTCGAAGCGGAAGTCGAAGGGGAAGGTCGAGGCGCCGTACCGCAGTGCGAGCTCCTTCTGGGAGTTCTCGACGTCCGTCCTGGCACTGCACACGTCGGACTCCAGGAAGGTGGGAACCCCGGAGTCCTCCGGGCCCCAGTTCTCCACCTGCCGGTAGAACAGCGCACGCGCGCTCTTCAGGTCGTCCTCGGCCTTCAGACGCGCCTTGGCCCCTGTGCGGTCCTTGAGCCACTTCAGCCCGGCGTCGCCCAGGAGCTCCTTGCAGGCGGAGTCGTCGGGAGCGTCGGAGGGGGCGGCGACGGAGCCCTCGCCCTTCTCGCCCTTCTCGTCGCTCCCGGAGCCGCACGCGCCCGTGCCCAGCATCACGACGGCCAGGACGGCAAGCGGAACACGCCTTCTCATGGTCACCATCCCCGGGCGGCCTCGGTGCCGCCCAGCTGTCCGCCGTCGTTGTACCTGCCCTCGGCGCGCTCGGCCAGTCGCCTGACCTCGTCCTCGGTCATGCCGTTCGCCTCCGCGTAGTTCAGGAGAGGGGTCATCGCGTTCCTGCTGCCGTCGTACTTGGCCTTGTCGATGCCGGCGACCGAGTCGTCGAAGTTGTCGAACTCATGGTCCTTGAGCCACTGAAGCGTGTTCACGGAGACCTGTGTGTTGATCGCGCCGCCGACCGTCTCGAGGGCGATGGGGACGGCGATCAGCGCAGCGCCGCCGGTGGGGACGATCAGGGCGGCACCCACGCCGACGCCGACGCCGACCGCGGCCTCGGCGGCGAACTTGCGCCACTCGCCCTGCTTCTCGAGCTCCAGGTTCCGCTGGTCCTTGTCGTCGGCGAACTCCTTGCCGATGGACTCGGCGCGCGCCTGGTCCAGCAGGCCGTGCATCCGGGCGCTGGAGACGCCGGCGTCCAGCGCGTCCGCGCGGTTGTCCTGCGCGGCCATCGAGCTGGCGCCGTAGACCTGCTGGGCGGTCGAGACGGTCTCGTAGGAGTCCTCGTCGGCGGCGAGCGCCCGCAGGAAGTTCTTGCTGCCCGACTCTCCGAAGTCGCGGAGACGGTGGCCTTCGGAGTCGAACATGCCGTCCCGGCCCGAGGCCGCCCCGCTGCCGCCCCAGTCGGCCATGGAGTAGTTGAGGCTGTCGATGTGGCCGGCCGCCATGTTCGCGAGGCTGTCGCGGACGCCGTCCTGCTTGTCGATCATGTCGGACGACTTGTAGTGGTCGACGACCCGGTCCATGAGCAGGGTGCGCTGGTCCCGCGCCGCCTTCTCCTCCTCGGTGCCCAGCGGAGGGATGGACGGGTCCTTGTCGTCGTACGCGTACCCGAGCGTGCCCGACTCCAGGGCGTGGCCGAGGTTCTTGAATCCCGTCGTCTTGCCGTCCTCGTCGGTCGGCCACTTGCGCGCGCCGTCGCCTTCCTGGTTGACGAGGTAGTCCCAGTTGGACATCTCCTTCAGGTCGTCGCCGGAGCCCTTGCCGGACGAGCCGTCGAAGAACTGGAGGGAGGCCTCCGGGTTGTGGCCGAGCGCCTCCATCAGGTTGGCGACCGGGTCGCTGTCCGGCTTGGTCCCGCCCGGCGGGTAGCTCAGCTGGGCGGGGTTCATCCGGTTCTCCCAGAGCTCGGACGGGCCGCCCAGCACCGGGTCGTCGGACTTGCGCTCGAAGTCGATCAGCTTCTCGCCGTACTTGTTGAGGAACGCGGTGTCCCACTTGCCCTCGGTCATCAGCGGCCCGAGCACCTGGAAGCCGTACGGAGCGCTCATCATGCCGTTCGGGTGCTTGATCGGGTCGTCGCCCAGCTCGATGATCTTGTCTTTCCACGCCTGCATGGCAGGGGTGTCGGCGTGTGTGGCGTTGGCGAGGGTGATGCCCAGGTTGTCCTGCACCCCGGCGAGGAGCTTCGCGCGGTCGCTGTCCTTCTCCGGCGTGCGGCCGTGGCCCGGGTCGGCGAGGCTGCGCCAGAACTCGAGCGTGCCCTCCGGGGTCAGCTTCGTCGCGAACCGCTCGGCGAAGGCGGGGTTGTCGCGGTGGTACTTGGCGATCGTGTTGAAGCGCTTCAGCTCGTCGTCGGTCATGCCGTCGCCCTTGGCGGCGAGCTTGACCATCGCGTCGGCGTCCTCGACGCCCTGCTGTCGGTCGGCGTCCTGGAGGCCCTTGAAGCCCGTCTCGTCGAAGTCGTGCTTGCTCTGGGCGTGCTTGCGCAGGGCGCGCGCGGCGATCCGGTCGGTCTCGTTCGCCTCCTCCAGGATCTTGGAGATCTCCGCGGCGGCGGCGTCGACCTCCTCCTGGCTCGGCTGCTCCTTGGGCCCGCCCTCGACTTCGCGGGGCGGGCCGGAGTACATCGCGCTGCCCTTGGCGTCGATGTAGATGTACTTCTTGGCCCACTTGGCGATCGCGGTCTTCAGATCGTCCTGGTTCTTCTTGAGGCCGGTGTGGGCCTCCTGAAGGATCTTGTGGATGCTGCGGGCCTCGGTGACCATGTCGTCGAACTGACGGGCCGTGGTGGTGGTGAACGACTTGGTGACGGTGGCGTTGTCGCCCTTCCAGTCCGCGCCGTTGGCCTTGCGCTCCAGATCGGCCGCGTTGACTCCGCCGTCGCCCCCGTCGGCGAGGGTGACCAGCTTGTCGAGCATCTGCTGCCACTGAGTGACCGCGGTGCTCAGCTTGCTGAAGTTGAGATCCTGCAATTCCTGGCACGTCACCATGTCAAGCTCCCCGTATTACCGCGCATATTCCGAAACCGTGTCCCATGTCCCGTACTCGCGTATCAGCGCTCGATTGCCGCGATCTACTTGAACTGGTCGTGGATGCGCGAAACGGTCATCAGATTGCCGCCCTCGTCCATCAGACCCAGCACGATTTTCCGCTCCTGCTTTGTGTGCGTAGAGCGCGAATAGTCGAGATGGTTTGAGATGTGCCCGCACGCCTCTTTGAGCGTGGCGAGCTTCGTGCTCCAGGCGTCGTGCACTTCGAGGAGTCCCGAGCCCATGTCCAGGCCGTTGTTGAACAGGTCGTTCGAGGCTTCGAAGGTGGCTACGCGGGCGTGGTCGCCGTCGCCGGACAGCTGCTCCCGCAGCGAGCGCGCGAGATCGCCGAGTTTGCCCAATTCGTCGTCGTAGACCGTCAGGTCGTCTTTGCCGCCCGTGCTCGGATGCCCGCCGGGCGCCCCATTGAGGCGCATCTGCGTCGACTGGGCGTCAATCGCCCCGGACTTGGCCTGTTCCCATTCGTCCCATGCCATGGACTGCCCCCGTCAAACTTTCGTCTTGATCACTCGATGCGGCTTGCGCGACGCATGACTTCTCTGCTCCAAGGTAGCCGGGTAGCGTCCGCAAAAGGCAAGTCAGGGATCACTGAGGGATGAGAACTTCACGAAGATCGCACAAACGCACAACCGTGGAAGATCGTTCTCAGTGGCGCGAAGTCGGCTCTCGGGACACCGGGTCGGCGAGCACCGGGAAGCGCTTCGGCGCGACGAAGAGCAGCACCAGCAGCGAGAGGCCGGCCGCCGCCGCGGCGCCCAGATAGACGTAGTCGACCGCCGCCGCGACCGCGCGGCGCAGGCCGTCCGCCGACTCCGCGGTGAGCGCGCCGGGGTCGGACAGCGCGTGGGAGACCGCGTCCAGGTCGCCCGCGTCGCCGAGGCGGCTCGCCAGGGTCGCGTTGGCCACCGCCCCGAACAGCGCCGCGCCCACGCTCTGGCCGACCTGGCGGCAGAACAGCACGGACGCCGTCGTCGTGCCCCGCTCCGACCAGCCCACCGTCGACTGGACGCCGACGATCAGCGGGAGCTGGAACAGCCCGAGCGCCGCGCCGAGCAGCAGCATCAGCAGCGCCGGCTGCCAGGGCTCGCCCGGGTAGGGCAGCAGCGGGAAGGACGCCATGATCAGGCCCGCCAGGCTGATGCCGATGATCGCCGTCCGCCGGAAGCCGATGCGCGTGTAGACGCGGTCCGCCAGCGCCGCGCTCACCGGCCAGCTCAGCGTCATCACCGACAGCACGAACCCGGCGGCGATCGGGCCGAGCGAGAGCACCGACTGGGCGTAGGTGGGGAGGAAGACGGTCGGCGCGACCATCAGGAGGCCGAGCGCCCCCAGGGCCAGGTTCACCGCGGCGATCGTGCGGCGGCGCCAGACCCAGCCCGGGATGATCGGCTCCGCGGCCCGCCGCTCCACCACGACGGTTACCGCGATCAGCGCCGCGCTGCCGCCGAGCAGGGCGAGAGAGGGAGCGGAGAGCCAGGGCCAGGCGATGCCGCCCTGGACGAGCGCGGTGAGCAGGAGCGTGCCCGCCGCGAAGATCGCCAGCGCGCCGGGCCAGTCGACGCGGGGGCGGGCGGCGGGGCGGCCGCGGGACGGCTCGCGGAGATGGCGTACGACCAGCCACAGCGCGACCGCGCCCACCGGCAGGTTGATCAGGAAGATCCAGCGCCAGTCCGCGTACGCGGCGAGCAGCCCGCCGACCGCCGGGCCCGCCACGGCGGACACCGCCCACACCGTCGAGAGCCGGGCCTGGATCTTGGGGCGCTCCTTCAGCGGGTACAGGTCGGCCGCGATGGTCTGCACCGTGCCCTGCAACGCCCCGCCGCCCAGCCCCTGCACGACGCGGAACGCGATCAGCGACGCCATGTTCCAGGCGGCCGCGCACAGGAGGGAGCCGACGAGGAACAAGGCGATGCCCGCGACGAGGACGGGCTTGCGGCCGAAGGTGTCGGAGAGCTTCCCGTAGACGGGGAGGGTGACCGTCACCGCGAGGAGGTAGCCGGAGAAGAGCCAGGAGAAGACGGAGAAGCCGCCGAGGTCGCCGACGATCTGCGGTACGGCGGTGGAGACGATGGTGCCGTCGAGCGCGGCGAGCCCCATGCCCAGCATGAGCGCGGCGACGACCGGCCCCCTTCCCCGCGCCGCCCCCGCCGGCGCCCCCGCCCCCGCCCCCTTCTCCGTCGCCCGTATCTCTCCCTCTCCGCTCACGCCAAGATCCTTTCCCCCTGCACGTATTTTTCCCGCACACCCTCTCACTTGAGCCTCACGTAGCGGCAGGGTGCAGGCTGGGGTCCTCCCCAGGGTGGAGAGCCCCTAGGGGGGACTCCCTACTCCTGGCCAGGGAGTGTTCGTCCCGGCGGACGACGAACGCGCCAGGACCGTTCTTTAGGTTGGTCTTACGGCCGGACGGTGCGGCCGGCGCCACCAAGGGGTGGGGAAAACCCCCGGAAGAAGACTGCGCTGGGCACCAGCGCGCCCGGCCCCCTCCAGCAGCAAGACTCAGACCGTCTTCACCGACACCCGCACGACTACTGACTTAGGAGAGCTACCGTGACAACGGCTGTAACCACTCCCAGGCATGGGGACACTGGAGGGCGTACGGCCGTCGCCGCGCGAGGGCGGCAGGTCGTCAAGGCGTACGGCTCCGGCGAGACCCGCGTCGTCGCGCTCGACCATGTCGACGTGGACATCTCCCGCGGGCAGTTCACCGCCATCATGGGCCCGTCCGGCTCCGGCAAGTCGACGCTGATGCACTGCCTCGCCGGCCTGGACACGGTCTCCAGCGGCAAGATCTACCTCGACGACACCGAGATCACCGGGCTGAAGGACAAGAAGCTCACCCAGCTGCGCCGGGACCGGATCGGCTTCATCTTCCAGGCGTTCAACCTGCTGCCGACCCTCAACGCCCTCGAGAACATCACGCTCCCCATGGACATAGCCGGCCGCAAGCCGGACACCGCCTGGCTCAACCGGGTCGTGGACACCGTCGGCCTGTCCGAGCGGCTCAAGCACCGCCCGACCCAGCTCTCCGGCGGCCAGCAGCAGCGCGTCGCCGTGGCCAGGGCGCTCGCCGCCCAGCCCGAGATCATCTTCGGCGACGAGCCGACCGGAAACCTCGACTCCCGCGCGGGCGCCGAAGTCCTCGGCTTCCTGCGCCGCTCGGTCGACGAGCTCGGCCAGACGATCGTGATGGTCACCCACGACCCGGTGGCCGCCTCGTACGCCGACCGCGTCCTCTACCTCGCCGACGGCCGGATCGTCGACGAGATGTTCCGGCCGACCGCCGACGCCGTGCTGGACCGCATGAAGGACTTCGACGCGCGGGGGCGGACGTCGTGACTGTGCTCAAGACCTCGCTGCGCAACTTCTTCGCCCACAAGGGGCGTATGGCGCTCTCGGCCGTGGCCGTGCTGCTGTCGGTGGCCTTCGTGTCGGGCACGCTCGTGTTCAGCGACACGATGAACACGACGTTCGACAAGCTCTTCGCCGCCACCTCCTCCGACGTCACCGTCAGCCCCAAGGGCGCCGACAACGACACCCCGCGCACCGGCAAGCCCGAGTCGGTGCCCGCCTCGCTCGTCGAGCAGGTGAAGAAGGCTCCGGGCGTGCAGTCCGCCGAGGGCGGCGTCGCCAGCATGAGCGTCACCGTCGTCGACGCGGAGAACAAGGACCTGGGCTCCGGCGGCGGCGCCCCGACGATCGCGGGCAACTGGACCAAGAACGACCTCAAGGCCATGGAGATCACCTCCGGCCACGCCCCGCGCGGCCCCACCGAGGCGATGGTCGACGCCGACACCGCCGAGAAGAAGGGGCTCAAGCTCGGCGACGAGGTGCGCACCATCGCCGTCGCCGGCGACTTCACCGCGAAGATCACCGGCATAGCCACCTTCAAGGTCACCAACCCCGGCGCGGCGGTCTTCTACTTCGACACCGCCACCGCCCAGCGTGAACTCCTCGGCAAGGAGGGCCTGTTCACGCAGATCTCGGTCACCGCCGCGTCCGGCGTCAGCGACGAGCAGCTCAAGCAGAACATCGCCGGCGTGCTGGACGCCCCGTACAAGCTGCAGACGGCGAAGGAGGCCGCGGACGCCGGCCGCGAGGACGTCGGCTCCTTCCTCGACGTGATGAAGTACGCGATGCTCGGCTTCGCCGGGATCGCCCTGCTCGTCGGCATCTTCCTGATCGTCAACACCTTCTCGATGCTGGTCGCCCAGCGCACCCGCGAGATCGGCCTGATGCGGGCCATCGGCTCCAGCCGCAAGCAGATCAACCGCTCGGTGCTCGTCGAGGCGCTGCTGCTCGGCGTCGTCGGCTCCGTCGCGGGCGTCGCCGCCGGCGTGGGCCTGGCCGTCGGACTGATGAAGCTGATGGGCTCCATGGGCATGGAGCTGTCCACCGACGATCTGACCGTCAAGTGGACGACCCCGGCCGTCGGCGTCGCCCTCGGCGTCATCGTCACCATCGTCGCCGCGTACGTCCCGGCTCGCCGGGCCGGCAAGGTCTCCCCGATGGCCGCTCTGCGCGACGCCGGAACCCCGGCCGACGGCAAGGCGGGCTGGATCCGGGCGGGCATCGGCCTGGTCCTCACCGGCGGCGGCACGGCCGCCCTGCTGGTCGCCACGCGGGCCGACAAGGCCGGCGAGGGCTCGATGTTCCTCGGTCTGGGCGTGGTTCTGACGCTCATCGGCTTCGTGGTCGTCGGCCCGCTGCTGGCGGGCGTGGTGGTCCGGGTGATCAGCGCGCTGATCCTGCGGATGTTCGGCCCGGTCGGCCGGATGGCCGAGCGCAACGCCCTGCGCAACCCCCGCCGTACGGGCGCCACCGGCGCCGCCCTGATGATCGGCCTCGCCCTGGTGGCGTGCCTGTCGGTGGTCGGCTCCTCGATGGTCGCCTCGGCGGAGGACCAGCTCGACAAATCCGTCGGCGCGGACTTCATCATCAGCGCCGGCGAGGGCCAGCCGATCGTGCCGAAGGTCGAGAAGGCGCTGAAGTCCGCCGCGCACATCGACCACGTCACCAACTACAAGTCCGTGGAAGCGAAGCTGACCGCCCCCGACGGCAAGACCGAGGACGAGGACCTGGTCGCCGCCGACCCGACGTACGCCCAGGACCTGCGCCGCGAGACCGTCGCGGGCGAGCTCTCGGCGGCGTACGGCAAGGACGCGATGTCGGTGGGCGACGACTACGCCGAGCGGCACGGCGTCAAGCTCGGCGACACGATCAAGGTGGCCTTCAAGCACGGCGAGAGCGCCGAGCTGCGGGTCGCGGCGATCACGTCGGAGGACACGAGCATCGACAAGGGCGCGATGTACACCAACATCACGACCGTGGCGCGGTACATCCCCGCCGACCGGATGCCCACGAACACGATCATGTTCGCCGCGGCCGAGGAGGGCAAGGAGAAGGAGGCGTACGCGGCCCTCAAGGCGTCGGTCTCCAAGTACCCCCAGTACAAGGTGCAGAACCAGACCGACTTCAAGCAGGATCTGAAGGACCAGATCGGTCAGCTGCTGAACATCGTCTACGGCCTGCTGGCGCTCGCGATCATCGTCGCGGTGCTGGGCGTGGTGAACACGCTGGCCCTGTCGGTGGTCGAGCGGACCAGGGAGATCGGCCTGATGCGTGCCATCGGCCTCTCGCGCCGCCAGCTGCGCCGCATGATCCGCCTGGAGTCCGTCGTCATCGCCCTCTTCGGCGCGCTGCTCGGCCTCGGGCTCGGCATGGCCTGGGGCACGGCGGCCCAGAAGCTGCTGGCGCTGGAGGGCCTGGGGACCCTGGAGATTCCGTGGCCGACGATCGCGACGGTCTTCGTCGGGTCGGCGTTCGTGGGTCTGTTCGCCGCGCTGGTCCCGGCCTTCAGGGCAGGCCGGATGAACGTGCTCAACGCCATCGCGTCCGACTAGCGACGCACTGACCACCCTGACGGGGGCAACGGGGGAGGGCCCCGGCGCGCGCTTCGGCGCACGCCGGGGCCCTTGTTTTCCTCCGCGTCTGCTTCCGGCGGGGACTCCTCACACTCTGCGCTTCAGCACGATGTAGCCGCCTCCCGTGCCCGCGACCGAGTAACGGGCGTCCGGGTGGAGGTGCTTGGCGTACCCCACGGGGTTGCGGTACTGGCCGTCCCTGTTGTCCAGGGCGATGAAGTCCGGGGTCTCGCCCTCCGCGCCGGTGATCCAGAAGACCCGGCAGCGGGAGGTGAGACGGCTGATCGGGCCGATGTTCGCCTCGACCGTCGCGTCGTCGGGGATGCCGTCCAACAGGGCCTCCGCCTGCCGCACTTGAGCGCTCTTGCGGTACGTCGCCGACTCCGTCAGGGCCGACAGGGGGAGCGTCGTCGTCAGCGCCACCGCGGCCGTCGCCACACACGCCGGCAGGCGGATCGCGTACGCGCGCAGCCACATACGGGGGCTGCGGCGGGAGATGTCCACCGCGTCCACGAGCGCCAACGCCAAGACCGGCATCAGCACCGCGCTGTAGTGCCACTCCGTCGACCAGTAGTGGTCGTCGGCGGACAGGAAGCGCCAGCCCAGGGTGGGCGCCGCGGCCAGCAGCAGGGGGGAGCGCAGGGCGAGCAGGCCCGTCGTCGGGATCAGCAGCCAGGCCAGCGTGAAGAGTTTGACGTCGACGGCGGCGGTGAGCGTGCTGTCGCCGCCGACCTTGGTCCAGTAGTCGTACGCGCCCGTGGTGTTGAAGGCCGGTATCAGCACCGTCAGCGTGAGGAGCGTGGCCGCGACGCCGAACGCCGCGGCGCCTATGGCGTACGGAACGGTCCTCGGGGAGACCCGGCGCGCACGGAGGGCCACGATCACGGCGAGCGCGGCCACCGTGACGCCCAGGTCCTCTTTGACCAGCACCAGCGGCAGCGCGCAGAACAGGGCCGTGCGCCAGCGCTGCCGCAGGATCGCCTCCAGCGAGAAGGCGATCAGCGGGACGGCGAAGGCGATCTCGTGGAAGTCGAAGTCGACGGCGCGCTGGACGCCCCAGGAGAGCCCGTACCCGACCCCGATCGCCAGGCCGGGCGCGCGGCCGAGGAGCCGCGTGGCGGCGCGCGTGACCGGGATCGCGGAGAGCGCGAAGAGCGCGGCCTGGGCGACGAGCAGGGTGACCGGGCTGGGGAAGAGCCGGTAGGCGGGCGCGAGGAGTGCGGTCACCGGGCTGAAGTGGTCGCCGAGTACCAGCGCGCCCGGTCCCTTGAGGTCGGCGACCGGGGCCTGGAGGTGGGCGTAGGCGCGGACGGCCTGCTCGAAGATGCCGAGGTCCCAGGAGAGCGTCTCCATCCGGCGGAAGCGGAGCACCGAGATCGCCGTGTACGCGGCGAAGAGCGCGAGCGCGAGGAGGTACGGGTACCAGTCGCGCTGTCTCGTCGTACGCGCCGGCGCGGCCAGCGGCTTCTCGGCGACGGCGACCGCCGCGACCGCGACCGCCGCGGGGGCGAGTGCAGGAGGGGCGTCGGGCGCGGAGGCGTCGGACGTCGGGTCGTCTGACGTGGGGGCGTCGGGCGCCGGGACGTCTGACGCGGGGGCCTCGGGCGCGGCGACGAGGGCTCCGGGCATGGGTACGAGGGCTCCGGGCATGGGGACGGCTTTCGGTTCGGCGACGGCGGACGCTTGCCGGTGTGCGGCTCGGGCGCCGCCCCCGCCCTTCGGGAGGGGGGCGGGGGGCTGGGGGCGGCGCCTCTCGGCCGCGGGGAGCGGCGGGCGGGGGAGGTCTCCTAGACCTCTCATGGGCTGGCCGCACCGGACGGCGTGCTCGTCGACGTCGGCTCGCCGGTCGCCGGAAGCGCGTCGCTGGGCGTGCCGACCGGCAGCTCCGTCGTCGGCTCCGAGGTCGGCTCGGTGGGCGGGGGCGGGGACCAGAGCGAGGCCCCCGGCGTGAACAGGGACGACTCGGACGGCGACACCGGCGGCGAGGGCGTGCTCGTGGCCGGCGGCGCGGGGTACGCGGTGGACGGCAGCGGCGAGGAGACCGGCGACGGCGGCGAGGCTGGCTGCTTCGCCGGTCCCGTGGGACCGGGCGACGTCCGCAGGGCCGCGACGGCCCCCGTTCCCGCCAGCGCGCACACCACGCAGGCCGCCGCGGCGGCCATCGCCGCCCTGCGCCGACGCCGCCGCAGCCCGCGCTCCGCGACGTGCGCGGCGGACTCCGGTACGACTCTTCCGCCGCCGTCCGCCGCCGCGCGCTTGAGCGCGGCGGACAGCGCGTCGTCGTTGAACTCAGACACCGTGCTCCTCCTCGGAGACGAGGTGAGGCCGCAGCGCGGCCCTCGCGCGCGAGAGATGGGTCTTGACCGTGCCCGCCGATATCCCCGTCTCGGCGGCCACCTCGGCGACCGTGAGGTCGCAGACGTAGTGCAGGACGGCGACCCGCCGCTGCCGCTCCGGGAGCTGCCGCAGGGCCGCGACCAGCGCGACCGTCCCCGGGTCCGGCGAGGGCGCGGCGTCCGGCAGGCCGCCCTCGCGCCGATGCCAGGCCTCCGCGGCCCGGCCCCGCCGCCGCCACCGGCTGATCGCGAGCCGCCAGGCGACCGTCCGTATCCAGGCCTCCGGCCCTGCCTCCCGGCTCAGCCGGGCACGCCGGCCCCAGCCCCGTACGAACGCCTCCTGGACCACGTCCTGGGCCTCGTGGAGGTCCCCGGTCATCAGGTACACCTGCCCGACCAGCTGTTTCACGGAGTGCGCGTAGAACTCCTCGAACTCCTCGTCGGTCAAGGCGGCGGCTCCTGGTCGGCTCCCGGGGTCGGCGGGCGGCCGGCTACCGGTTCCGCCGGCGCGTCGGCCGGCGGCTCGTGGACAGATCTCATGGCGTATACGTCTGTCGGCCCCGGTTCGGTTGACATCCCCCGGTCACTTTCTGACATCCGTCCCCGCCCCTTCCGGCATCCGTCCCCGCGTCCCTCCTGCCTCGCGCCGCCTCCCAGCGCGCCCCTCCCGCCTCCCAGCGCGCCCCTCCCGCCGTCCGCTGGCGCCGCGCCGCGATGATTCCGGACGCGGCTGTCACTGCCTCGTCGTACGCTGGAGACCCCCGGCCCGTTCGACGTGTCGGGCGGTTCGCGTTGCCCACCCCCCGCCCTGAGCCCCCGGATGGAACCCTTCATGAGCCTGCACGGTCTCCTTGACGCCGTCGTACGTGACCCGGCGCTCGCCGAAGCGGTGAAGGCTGCCTCGGACGGCCACCGCATGCACGTCGACCTGGTCGGACCGCCTGCCGCGCGCCCCTTCGCCGTGGCCGCGCTGGCCCGCGAGGCCGGGCGGCCCGTGCTCGCCGTCACCGCGACCGGGCGGGAGGCCGAGGACCTGGCCGCCGCGCTGCGCTCGCTGCTGCCGGAGGAGGGCGTCGCCGAGTACCCGGCGTGGGAGACCCTGCCGCACGAGCGGCTCTCGCCCCGCTCGGACACCGTGGGCCGGCGGCTCGCGGTGCTGCGCCGGCTCGCCCACCCGTCGCAGGACGACCCGGCGGCCGGTCCGGTCTCGGTGGTCGTCGCGCCCGTGCGCTCCGTGCTCCAGCCGCAGGTCAAGGGCCTGGGCGACCTGGAGCCCGTCGCGCTGCGGAGCGGTGAGAGCGCGGATCTGAGCGAGGTGACCGAGGCGCTCGCGGCCGCCGCGTACTCCCGGGTCGAACTGGTCGAGAAGCGCGGCGAGTTCGCGGTCCGCGGCGGCATCCTCGACGTCTTCCCGCCGACCGAGGAGCACCCCTTGCGGGTGGAGTTCTGGGGCGACGACATCGAGGAGATCCGCTACTTCAAGATCGCGGACCAGCGCTCCCTGGAGGTCGCCGAGCACGGCCTGTGGGCCCCGCCCTGCCGCGAGCTGCTCCTCACGGACAGCGTGCGCGAACGGGCCGCCGTCCTCGCCGAGGCCCACCCGGAGCTCGGCGAGCTGCTCGGCAAGATCGCCGACGGCATCGCGGTCGAGGGCATGGAGTCCCTCGCACCCGCCCTGGTCGACGACATGGAGCTGCTGCTCGACGTCATGCCGAAGGGCTCGATGGCGGTCGTGTGCGACCCCGAGCGGGTCCGCACGCGCGCCGCCGACCTCGTCGCCACGTCGCAGGAGTTCCTCCAGGCCTCCTGGGCGGCCACCGCCGGCGGCGGCGAGGCCCCGATCGACGTCGGCGCGGCCTCCCTGTGGGGGATCGCGGACGTACGGGACCGGGCGCGCGAGCTCGAGATGATGTGGTGGTCGGTCTCCCCCTTCGCCGCCGACGAGGAGCTGTCGGACGAGACGCTCAAACTGGGGATGCACGCCCCGGAGACGTACCGAGGGGACACCGCCCGCGCGCTCGCCGACACCAAGGGCTGGCTGTCCGACGGCTGGCGCACGGTCTACGTCACCGAGGCGCACGGCCCCGCGGCCCGCACCGTCGAGGTGCTCGGCGGCGAGGGCATCGCGGCCCGCCTCGACGGCGACCTGGCCGACATCTCCCCGTCCCTGGTCCATGTGGCGTGCGGCTCGATCGACTTCGGCTTCGTCGACCCGGGCCTGCGGCTCGCCGTGCTGACGGAGACGGACCTGTCGGGCCAGAAGGCGGCCGGCAAGGACGGCCAGCGGATGCCGGCCAAGCGCCGCAAGACGATCGACCCGCTGACCCTGGAGGTCGGCGACTACATCGTGCACGAGCAGCACGGCGTCGGCCGGTACATCGAGATGGTCCAGCGGACCGTGCAGGGCGCCACCCGCGAGTACCTCCTCGTCGAGTACGCGCCGGCCAAGCGCGGCCAGCCCGGCGACCGGCTCTACATCCCCACCGACCAGCTGGAGCAGGTCACCAAGTACGTCGGCGGGGAGGCCCCGACCCTGCACCGGCTCGGCGGCGCGGACTGGACGAAGACGAAGGCGCGCGCGAAGAAGGCGGTCAAGGAGATCGCCGCCGACCTGATCAAGCTGTACTCCGCGCGGATGGCGGCCCCCGGACACGCCTTCGGCGCGGACACGCCCTGGCAGCGGGAGCTGGAGGACGCCTTCCCGTACGTCGAGACGCCGGACCAGCTCTCCACGATCGCCGAGGTCAAGGAGGACATGGAGAAGACGGTCCCGATGGACCGCCTGATCTGCGGCGACGTGGGCTACGGCAAGACGGAGATCGCGGTCCGGGCGGCCTTCAAGGCGGTCCAGGACGGCAAGCAGGTCGCGGTCCTCGTGCCGACGACCCTCCTGGTGCAGCAGCACTTCGGGACGTTCTCCGAGCGGTACTCCCAGTTCCCGGTCGTCACCAGGGCGCTGTCCCGCTTCCAGTCGGACACGGACGCGAAGGCGACGCTGGAGGGGCTGCGGGACGGCGCGGTGGACATCGTGATCGGCACGCACCGGCTGTTCTCGTCCGAGACCAAGTTCAAGGACCTGGGACTGGTCATCGTGGACGAGGAGCAGCGGTTCGGCGTGGAGCACAAGGAGCAGCTGAAGAAGCTCCGCGCCAACGTCGACGTGCTGACGATGTCCGCCACCCCCATCCCCCGTACGCTCGAGATGGCGGTCACCGGCATCCGCGAGATGTCGACGATCACCACTCCGCCGGAGGAGCGGCACCCGGTCCTCACCTTCGTCGGCCCGTACGAGGAGAAGCAGATCGGCGCGGCCATCCGCCGCGAACTCCTGCGCGAGGGCCAGGTCTTCTACATCCACAACCGGGTCGAGTCGATCGACCGGGCGGCGGCGCGGCTGCGGGAGATCGTCCCGGAGGCGCGGATCGCGACCGCCCACGGCCAGATGTCCGAGTCGGCCCTGGAGCAGGTCGTGGTCGACTTCTGGGAGAAGAAGTTCGACGTGCTGGTCTCGACGACGATCGTCGAGTCCGGCATCGACATCTCCAACGCCAACACGCTCATCGTGGAGCGCGGCGACAACTTCGGCCTCTCGCAGCTGCACCAGCTGCGCGGCCGGGTCGGCCGAGGCAGGGAGCGGGGCTACGCCTACTTCCTCTACCCGCCGGAGAAGCCGCTGACGGAGACCGCCCACGAGCGCCTGGCGACGATCGCCCAGCACACGGAGATGGGCGCGGGCATGTACGTCGCGATGAAGGACCTGGAGATCCGCGGCGCGGGCAACCTCCTCGGCGGCGAGCAGTCCGGCCATATCGCGGGCGTCGGCTTCGACCTGTACGTACGGATGGTGGGGGAAGCGGTCGCGGACTACCGCGCCTCGCTGGAAGGCGGAGTCGAGGAGGAGCCGCCGCTGGAGGTCAAGATCGAGCTCCCGGTCGACGCGCACGTCCCGCACGACTACGCACCGGGCGAGCGGCTGCGGCTCCAGGCGTACCGGGCCATCGCCTCGGCGAACACCGAGGAGGACGTCAAGGCGGTCCGCGAGGAACTCGTCGACCGCTACGGCAAGCTCCCCGAGCCGGTGGAGAACCTGCTCCTGGTGGCGGGCCTGCGGATGCTGGCGCGCGCGTGCGGAGTCGGCGAGATCGTCCTCCAGGGCTCGAACATCCGCTTCGCCCCGGTGGAGCTGCGGGAGTCGCAGGAACTGCGCCTGAAGCGCCTGTACCCCCGGACGGTCATCAAGCCCCCCACCCGCCAGATCCTGGTCCCCCGCCCAACCTCGGGCAAGATCGGCGGCAAGCCGGTGGTGGGCCGCGAACTGCTGGGCTGGACGGGCGAGTTCCTGGCGACGATTCTCGGGTCGTAACGCGAGGGGGCGCTTGCCGGTGCGGGTCTGTCCTCAATCGCCGGACGGGCTGATTCAGCCCCGCCGGCGATTGAGGCGTGGAGTGCGGGTGCTCCGCGTGCGGGTTTGTCCTCAAGCGCCGGACGGGCTAATTCAGCCTCGCCGGCGATTGAGGCGCGGGGTGTGGGGCGGAGCCCCGCGGGGGTGACCTCAGGCCCACTGGTCCGCGAACGTCTTGCCCGGTGTCGGCTTGCAGACCAGTGCCAGCGGGACGAAGAAGTTGACCTGGCCGATCGCGATCGTCAACGTGGCGAGCGCCTTCTCGTCGTAGTGCTCGCAGACCTCGGCGAACAGCTCGTCCGAGACCCGCTCGCCGTGCGCGGACGGCTGGAGCACCGCCTCCGTCAGGGCCAGCGCGGCGCGCTCCGGGCCGGTGAAGTACGGCGAGTCCTGCCACGAGGACACCGAGGTGATCCGCTCCTCGGACTCCCCGGCCTTGCGCAGAAGGTCGGTGTGCAGAACGGTCAGATACGTGTTGCCGACGATCTGGCCGGCGCGCAGCTGGAGCAGGCCGATCGTGGCCCGCGGCACCGAGCGGTTGCCGGTGGCCCGGAACAGCGCCGCCGAGACGTCCGCCAGCTCGGGGACGAGCTGCTGGGGGTCGGACGTGCGCGGAGCGGTCGGGGCCTGCGCGGTGATCGAACGTGCCGTCATCGTGGTCTCCCTGGTGGGGTGTTCGCGTTCCTGTCACCGCACTGACGGATCGCGTCGCGGAGATGTGACCGTTCCACGGGATCGAGTTCGGATTCCCCCGTACGCGCTGACGGCGGCGCGCCCCGTCAGAGGGTTCCGGGCGTCTTGCGCGTGGTCACGTTCATCCGGTTCCAGGCGTTGACCGTGAAGACGAGCGCGATCAGCTGGGCCAGCTCCTTCTCCTCGAAGTGCTGCGCGGCCTCCTCGTAGACGTGGTCCGGCACGCCGTCCGGCAGCCGGGTGACCGCCTCGGTCAGGGCGAGCGCGGCGCGCTCGCGAGCGGTGTAGAGGGAGGACTCCTCCCAGGCGCTGAGCTGGTAGATCCGCTCCTCGCTCTCGCCCGCCTTGCGCGCGTCGCCCGTGTGGTAGTCGAGGCAGTACGCACACCGGTTGATCTGCGAGGCCCGGATCTGCACCAGTTCGACGAGCACGGGGTCGACGCCCTCGCGGGCGGCGGCGTCCAGGGCGAGGACGGCCTTGAAGACCTTGGGGGAGACGGCGGAGAAGTTCATGCGCTGCGGTACCTGAAACGTTGTCATGCAAGAACCCTATGAACCCGAAAGGCCCAGGGCGTGGTGCATTTCCGGGTCGTTTCGACGGGTCAATTCCGCGGCGCGGCCGGCGGCTGCCGCGGCGCGGCGGGCGGCTGGAAGATCAGGCCGGCCAGGGCGCGGAACGTCTCCTCCGGCGCGTCCACGGGCAGGTTCCGCGTGAGCGCGAGCGTCGCGAAGCCGTGGGCCAGGGACCAGGCCGCGACCCCCGCCAGCTGGGCGTCGGGGCCCCGCTCGTCGGCGGCGAGGCCGGCCACCCCCGCCTGGAGCTCCTTGCCCGCACGGGCCTTGGCGGCCAAGAGCTCCGGGTCGTCGCCGCGCAGGAGCTCCGGCTGGAACATGACCTGGAAGTGCGCGGGGTGGGCGAACGCGAACCGGACGTACCGCACGCCCCGCTCGCGCAGCTCCGGCGCCTCGGCGAGCGCGACGGCCAGAAGGTCGTAGCCCTCCGTCGCGATGGCGGTCAGCAGCCCGGCGCGGTCCTTGAAGTGGTGGGCGGGGGCCGCGTGGGAGACGCCCGCGCGGCGGGCCAGGTCGCGGAGCGAGAGGCCGGCGGGGCCCTCGGCGCGGATGACGTCGAGGGCGGCGGAGAGGACGGCCCTCCGCAGGTCGCCGTGGTGGTACGTGCGCTGACTCATGGCATCAGGCTACGCCTCATCTAGGCATTGACAAGTTTCATCCGGAGGCGCAATCTAGTCGGTGTCAAGATGAGGAGTGCCGAGGAGAGGAACGGATCATGTCCGAGACGATCGAGCCCGGCCGCGTACGCCAGCTGTGGCATCTGCTGGAGCCCCTGCACGCCCTGCTCTACTACGCGCCGGAGGCCTTCGAGGAGGCCGCCGCCCTCGGCTACAAGACCGACGAGCGCTGGCCGAGCTACTTCGCCTGGCGCGCGGCGCCGCTCGGCGCGGCCGGGGCGGGGCGGGTGACCTCGGCGTTCTACAGCTTCAGCCCCGAGATGGTCGGCCAGTATGTGCCAGCCGTCTGGGAGGCCGCCGCGCCCGGCGAGGTCCTCGACGCGCGCACCCGGGCCGTCGACCGCGCCTACCGGCAGATCTTCGGCGACAAGGTCCACGCCCCCGAGACCGCCGAGGCCGCCGGGCTCCTCAGGCGCGTCGCCGAGGCCGCGAACGCCGCCGGGCGCCCGCTCGCCGCCGCCAACGCCGAGCTGCCCTGGCCGCACGAGCCGCATCTCGTGCTCTGGCAGGCCACCACGATCCTTCGCGAGCACCGCGGCGACGGCCATCTCGCGGCGCTGCTGACCGAGGGGCTCGACCCCGTCGAGGCGCTCGTCTCCTTCGCGGCCGTGGGCGCGGCCTCCACGGCTACGTTCGCCAGCCGCGGCTGGAGCGAGCGCGAGTGGGCGGCGGCACGCGAACGACTCGCCGCACGCGGCCTGTTGGAGGCGGACGGCACGGCCACGGAGGCGGGGCGTGCCCTGCGGGCCGAGGTCGAGCGTGTTACGGACGAGCTGGCCGCCGCGCCCTGGGCCGCCCTCGACGCGGGCGAGCGCGACCGGCTGAACGGACTGCTCGGCCCGCTCTGGGTGGACGCCCTGGGCTCGGGCCTGCTGCCCGGCGAGAACACCCTCGGCATCGGCAAGGTGTGAGGCGAGCGTTCGCGGGGACGCCGGCCGCCAGGCCGGACGTCGGGCGCCGGCTGTCAGGCGCCGCACGCCGGACACGACACCGCCCACGGAGGCCGGCTCGGCTCCGCGGGCGGTGCGAGTGCGTCTGTGTTCTCTATGCGTCTGTGTTCTCTCGCGGACAGGGCTCTTCGACGCACTTCGACGCCCTCGACGCTACGCCCGTACCGTCAATTCCGCGCGCTGGAGCCGTCAGTAAGGTACGACCGTGAACAGACTCGGGTCACGCCTTCTCGTCGCCGTCCTCGCCGGCACGATGCTCGTCGGCTGCGACGGCAGTCCTCTGTCCGGCGACCCCAAGCCGACGGACGCCGCGATCGATGGCGGGGGCGGCGGCAGGAGCCCGCTCGACAATCCCGACGGGCTGAGGCCCGGACTCGCGCCGATCCCGTCCGGCGAGCAGCGCGCCCGCGACCTCGTCGAGAAGCTCTCCGTCAAGGGGCGCGGCCCCAAGACGGGATACGACCGTGACGAGTTCGGCTACGCGTGGATGGACACGGCGGACGGTGTGCCGCTGGCGAGGAACGGTTGTGACACGCGGAACGACTTGTTGAGACTGCACGGGCAGAACGTTCGGTTCCGCGCCGGTTCCGACTGCGTGGTCGTGTCGATGGACCTGTACGACCCGTACACCGGCAAGGACATCGCCTGGAAGAAGGCGAAGGCCGCCGAGGTGCAGATCGACCATGTGGTGCCCTTGTCGTACGCCTGGCAGATGGGCGCCGCTCGCTGGAGCGAGGAGAAGCGGCGGCGGCTGTCCAACGACCCGCTGAACCTCCTCCCCGTCGACGGCCCGTCCAACAGCGCCAAGCGCGACTCAGGCCCGGCGTCCTGGCTGCCGCCGAACAAGGCGATCCGTTGCTCGTACGCCGTGCGGTTCGCGCAGGTAGCGGAGAAGTACGAGCTCCCGGTGACGGCCTCGGACAAGAGGGCGATGCTCGCCCAGTGCGGCGGCCCGAAGTAGGAGCCGGACCAGCCCCGGCCCGGGTGGCCATTCCCGCCGGCGCGTCGCTGGAGGAAACGGGCGACGGGCGCGGGGCTGCTGGCAGGCGAGGTCAGCGAGGGCGCCTCGACGCCTTTGGCCGTCTCGCGTAGGAAAGCACGCAACCGACCACGAGAAGCAACCCCAATACGCCGATCCCCGCGAAGGCCAGGATTCCAGGCACGCCTGCACCACTGGAAATCCCCGCAATGGATCCTGTGACGCCAGCCAGGGTTCCAAGGAGCCCCATGACGAAGGTTCTATGGTTCCCGAACAGTGCGTCGAGCAAGACCCTTCCGCCTCGTCCCGGCATATTTCTGACTCCTTTTCTGCATGCACTCTACTTCCAATGCACTCTCCCCGGATCCTTGGGGGCCATTATTTTCGCGTCAGGCCGCTCCGAGGCGCTCTGTGCCGGTGTGTAGTAGAAGTCCAACCCCGTGGCGACGACGCTGGCAGGGAATCCAAACACCTTCCCACCCAGCCATCCCACCTTATTGACGAGTGTCGGTTTTCGATGCTGCCCACCACCGCCGGACGTCTCCAGCAGCGAGGACCCCATGCCGGCCGCATAGGCGGGCGTACCGCCGATGAAGTACGTCCTGGCATTGGCCCAGTCGCCTTTCTGCATGCTGTCGGCGCTGTTCAGCCATGATCTATATCCAATGAACTCGACTACCGGCTTGATGGTGCCGCTTCCGAACTTACCCTTGGAAGCGTTGTCGAGCCGGGTCTGGATCTCCTTGTCGGAGAGCTCCTTGAGGGATATCTTCTCCCCGCTCTCCCGCCCGCGCTCCTTGCGCATCTGCCGTGCTTCCGTGAGGGACGCCGGAGCGGTCGGAAGAAATCCGATATCGTAGCTGTTGCTCATGTCCTGAAGCGCCCAACGGAGGGTGGAATCCGTTTCCTCGGCATCCGCCAGGGCCTGGCGGGTTCTCTCCTTGTAGGAAGCGATGGTCGTCTCGTACGCCGTCTTGAGTTTCTCGAGATGAGCTGGTTCGACCTTGTTCGGGTCCACGAAGACTGACCCGTTGCTGTGGTTCAGCGAGAGATGCTCGTGACCCTCGATGCCGTTGGCTATGTTGTCGAGCTCGCCCTTCGCGGAGCGAAGTGCATTCAGGCAGCCGCTCAAGAACTTGCCGACGCTGCCGGCCTCGTTCTCCGCGTTGTCTATCTGGTACGTTATTCCATTGAGCGCGGTGAAAGCCTCCTGCGCGGACTCCCCTTCCCAGTCGGACTCCCGGAGTCCCTTCGCCACCTCGTTCTTGAAGGTCCAGCCGGCTTCATGGACCAGTTGCGGCAAGTTCGCCCATGCGTCAACGGCTGCGGATAACTTGGCCAGATTTACACATTTGAGGTCTGTGTACGTCAGTGCCACCTCGTCCTCCTAGATGACGTCGCCCGGTTTGTATGTGTACTTGCTCTGGAAGCTCTTCTTCCGATCCTTCTCCTCGGTTTCGAAAGAATCTGCCGATGACCTCAACGTCTTGGCCAGGCCTTCATTCCCGATCCGGCCGGTCACATATCTGACGCCCTTTTTCCAGGAGTCGATGAAGTCGGTGAGCGCCTCATCGGAGGCGAATCCCTTCATGGACCCGGACACCTCGGATGTTTTCGACACCGCGACCTTGTGGGCTTCCCGGAACTCTTTCGCCGCCTTGTTCTCTGCTTTTTCTGCACGGCCGCGAAGGACCGACGGCGTCACATGGAGCTTCTCCTTTGAGCCCGGCCCCGACCCGCCGCCGGCCTGGTTGAGCTGCATTTGTGTGGACCGCTGCGACTCTACTGTCGCCTTGTGCTGAGCCCATTCGTCATCAAAAGACACGTGTCCCCCTTCGACCCAGCCCTGGCCGAGCCCCCGTTCACCGCTCCCGGGCAGAAGCCCGAGTATGCACGGTAACTGAAGTCCTCCGTGCTTCGACGAATCATGTTCCACACAGGGATTAAGAAAGCGCCAAGAAAGTCTGGCGAGGGACGGCGATGATTGCGGAGGCCTTCCATAAGTCGGTCGGCAGCGTCCGCGCGATCACCCGGGGTAGCGGGGAGCCCGCCGCGACGACGCGTCCAGGGCTGTCAGTGCGCCGCTTCTCCGGCGACCTGCGGCGAGTAGCCCGGAGCGGACAGAAAGCTCGTGACGGCGTCGGCGAACCGGGCCGGAGCGTCGTGGTGCACGACATGGCCGGCGGGCAGCTCGACGAAGAGCGCCTTGCCGGCACGGCGGGTGATCATTTCGCGAGCGTGGGAAGCTGCCAGCTCGTCGCTGTGCGCTCCACGGATCAGAAGAGTGGGGCAGGCTACGGCCGTCCAGTCCTGCCAGTGGTCACCGTTGAGCGCCTTCTGGGACGCCACCGTGTCCTCGACGTCGAACGAGAACCTCCAGCCGTCCGCCTTCCGGCGGAAGGCGCATTCCAGATAGGGCGCCGTCGAGCCCAGCGCGGCCGCCAGCTCTTGGCGTGAGGGTGCAGGCTTGGGCAGGCGCACGGTGAACAGCCAGTCGCAGTCCACGACCGCACCGATGTCCTCGACGATCAGCGCATGGACCTGGTCAGGCTGCCGTGCGGCGTACTGGTAGGCGTTCACCCCGCCCAGGGAGTGCCCCAGCACCGCCACCGGCCCGATGCCCAGATGCCGGTGGAAGGCGGCGACGTCAGCGACGTAGTCGTCCCGTCCGTAAGACGGAGCTCGATCCGACTCGCCGTGCCCGCGTTGATCGAGCGCGAGCACCCTCCACTGCGGTGACAGCGCCTCGGCCAGAGGTGCGAACGCCGACGCCTCGTTGTAGTGCCCGTGCAGGGCCAGAAGCGGAGTGCCCGGACCGCCGAAGTCCAGATACGACAGTCTTCGCTCGCCCACCATGAAGAACTCGCGCATGGCGTAGATGCTACGCACCAGCACTGACTCTCCCCGTTCGCCCAAGTGCGCGGAAGGAGCCGGCGCTTGGGCCTCAGCGACCTGCGACTGCCCGCATCGCCCTGCGGAGACTCGTCGCGCGGGTCGCGCTCGAGTACGAGATGCCGGCCACCGCCCCCGACCAACGAAATCCGGTGGGGGCGGGCAGCGCCGCTGGCTACCCTGCCTGCATGAACGACGAATTGACGATCACCACGCTCGCCGAGCGGCCCGAGCTCCAGGAGCCGATGTGGCAGATGCTCGACACCTGGGCCGAGTTCGTGAGCAACGACCCGGTGGGCTGGGCGAACATCGGGCGGATCGTCGCCGAGCTGCCTGAGTACGTCCTGGTCGCCACGGAGCCCGACGGCACGGTCGTCGCGCGGGCGTTCAGCGTGCCGCTCCAGCTGGCGGCCGAGGGACGCGGCTGGCTGCCCGGCACGGGCTGGGACCAGGTGATGCTGTGGGCGTTCTCCGATCTGCGGCACGGCCGGACGCCGGACACGGTGAGCGCGATCGAGATAACCGTCGCCGACGGACGGCTGGGCCGGGGGATCTCCGGCCGGATGCTGGCCGCGATGCGCGAGAACGCGCGCCGGCTCGGCTTCGAGGAGCTGATCGCGCCGGTGCGACCGAGCAGGAAGAGCGAGGAGCCCGCCGCGCTGATCGAGGAGTACGCGTACCGCACCCGCGCGGCGGACGGCCTGCCCGAGGACCCCTGGCTGCGGGTCCACGTCCGGGCCGGCGGAGTGATCGACTCGATCGCCCCGGCGTCGATGACGGTCTCCGGGACGCTGGAGCAGTGGCGCAAGTGGACCGGGCTGCCCTTCGACGCCTCGGGCCCGGTGGAGGTGCCGGGCGCGCTGGTGCCGGTGCACTGCGATGCGGAGCGGGGGTACGCGGTGTACGTCGAGCCCAATGTGTGGGTGCGGCACCGGACATGAGCCCGGGCCGGCCGTCTCGCACGGCCGGTCGACGCGAAGAGGCCGCCCTCGGGCGGCCTCTTTCCGTGTTCCGACGTCCTACTCGTCACTGCTGGCCGAGGTTCTCCAGGTCGAGGATGTCCTTCGCCGCGGGCTTCTTCGCCGGGACCGGCTCGTCGAACTGGGAGAAGGCGATCGTGCCCGGCTCGTCGCCGCCCTTCTGGACGAGCTTGAGGAGGTACGGCTTCCCCTCCGTGGCGACGTACACCGTGTACGTCTCCTCGCCGTCCGTCTCGGTGAGGCTCAGCGCCTTCTTGCCGTTCACGGTGGTCTCCGCGCCCCGCCGGGCCTCGCTGTCGCCCTCCCCGAAGCCGGCCAGCAGGCTGTCCAGGTCGCAGAGTTCGAGGCTGGCCGCGGCGTCGGCGTCCGAGCCGTCCGTCTTCACCCAGCGGCCCTTGAGCAGCTTCCTCATATACGCGGCCTCGGCCGCCGGCTCGCCCTTGCTCTCCTCCCGCAGATACGCCTCGTCGAAGCGCATGTAGGCGGCGTCCGAGGTCTTGATCAGCTCGGCCGTGCCCGTGCCCGTGGCCCCCAGCGAGAGGGTTCCGGCGCACCGTCCCTTCGTGTCGGTGGCCAGGTACGCCTTCAGCGGGCCTTCGTCCGTCGTGAAGTCGATGTCGAGGGAGAGGGAGGACGCCGCCTTCGTCGTCTTGAGGGCCTTGTCGACGATCTCGGGTCCGGACTCGCCGGCGAACGGGCCGGTGGGGCCGGAGTCCTGGACCGCCCGGCCGCCCGCGGCGCCGTCGGCGAGCGGCCCGCAGGCGGAGAGGCCGAGCGCGGCGGCGGTGCAGAGGGCGGCGAGTGCGGTGCGGCGGGGGAGCGCGGTGCGGCGGGGGAGTGCGCGGGCAGACATCGGGGGTCTCCGGGGGAGGTGGGGCGGCGGGGAGCGGGGGTGTGCGGGGGGCGACCGGGCGGGGGACCCGGTCGGCGGGTCAGAGCTTCAGCTCCCACTGGGAGGCGTTGTACTCGAAGTTCGGGCTGATCTCGACCGTGAGGGTCTTGGCGTCGGCCGGGGCGTCGAAGGCGAACTGCACCGTGGCCTTCTTGCCGGGCAGGACCGCGCTGGTGAAGCCGCCGCCGATCTCGCCGTCGAAGATCTGCTCGGCGGCGACGCCGTCCTGGCCGGCGGTGGCGTCGGCGGTCAGACCGGCGGCTTCGAACTTCTCCTTGCCGGCGTTCTCGACGACCACGGTCACGGTGTAGGCCTTGTTGCCCTTGGTGTGACCGGCGGAGTACTCGCCAGGGGTGTACGCCTTGGGCGCGGAGACGCTGATCTTCAGGTCGTCGTCGTAGACCGCGGCGTCGCCGGCCGCGAGGCCCTTGCCCTTGTCCGTGTCGTCGGCCTTGGGGGCGGACGCGCCCTTGCCCTTCTTGTCTCCCTTGTCCTTGCTCTTGCTCTTGTTCTTGCCGTCCCCGCCGGGCGTCTGCGTCTCGGTGCTGCTGGTCGAGGACTTGACCTCGTCCACCGCGTCGTCGACCGCCTTGAAGGTGATCACCACGCCGACCACCGAGAGGATCAGCGACACCAGTCCGAGGACCGCGCCGGTGGTGGCCACTCCCTTGTTCACGGCCTCGCCGCGCTTGACCCGCCCGCGGCCCGACAGACCCAGGATCAGGGCGAGCAGGCCGAGGATGCCGGCCAGCCAGAAGAGGAGGGGGATCAGGCCGGACAGCGCGCCGATGATGCCGAGGACCAGCGCGGCGGTGCCGAGCCCGTTCCGCGCCGGCTGCGGCACCGGGGCGTGCTGGCCGTACTGGGGCTGCTGCATGGAGTGGGACATGGGATTGCCCTTCGGGACATGGGGTGTGGTCGGGACTTGTCGAGAGCCCCGTGTAGCGACGGGTCAATAAGAACAGAGCTTGTGAACCGAGTCAACATGGTTCACGGAATCGAGGTTCCGTCACACTGTGAAGGGGTTTCTCTTGTGTGCGCCGGTATGCTCGACGACACAGCAGGTGGGCCGGGAGCAGCGGGTACGGATGAGGAGTCAGCCAGGTGCCGGAGAACGCAAGCGAGGTCACGGCGGCCGGGATCGCCCGGCTCGCAGGGGTGGGGCGTGCCGCCGTCAGCAACTGGCGGCGCCGGCACGCGGACTTCCCACGGCCGGTCGGAGGCACCGAGACCAGCCCGTCCTTCGCCCTCGCAGAGGTCGAGCGATGGCTGCGTGACCAGGGGAAACTCGCCGAGGTCCCGCTCCGCGAACGGGTCTGGCAGCAGCTGGCGGGACACCCGGCGGGAGCGCTGACGGCCCTGGTCCAGGCGGGCTGCACCCTGCTGCTCGTACGCGATCGGCACCCGGCCTGGCTGGAGCTGACGGCGGTCTCCGACGAGCGCATGGCCCAGCTGCTCCCGGCGGCGCTGGACCCGGTTCTGACGGCTCGCTTCGGCGAGGACGGGACCGGGCTGTTCCGGGCCGCGTTCACAGAGGGGCCCGGTGTTCACACCCCGGCGGGCCCGCCGACTGCTGTTCACACTCCCGCGGACCCGGCGGCTGCTGTTCACACCCCCGCCGGTCCGCGATCGGCTGTTCACACGCCGACCGGCCCGCCCTCGGCTGTTCACACCCCCGCCGGTACGCCCTCAGCCGTTCACACGCCGACCGGTCCGGCCCCCCACGCGCCCGCCTCTCGCGCGGATCTGCTCGCGTCCGTCCCGCTCCTCCGCGGCGCCGCGGACCTCGCCGCCGAGGTCGGCGCCCGTCAGGCCTTCGAGTTCCTCCTCGGCCGGTACCTCGACGCGAACCCCCGGCAGTACACCCTCACCCCGCCCGGACCCGCCGCGCTCATGGCCGCGCTCGCCGGCGCCGGACCCGGCGCGGAGGGCGGCGCCGAGGCACAGGCCGTGCTCGACCCCGCCGCCGGGACCGGAACCCTGCTGCGCGCCGTCGAGCGGCCCGGCGCGCGGTGCACGCTCTACGCCCAGGACGCGGACCCCGACCTCGCCGCCCTGGCCGGGCTGCGGCTCGCCCTGCACGGCGACGCCGACGTCCGCGCCCGGGCCGCGGACACCCTGCGCGCCGACGCCTTCCCGCACGCCGCCGTCGACGCGGTCCTGTGCCACCCGCCCTTCAACGAGCGCAACTGGGGCCACGACGAACTCGCCTACGACCCCCGCTGGGAGTACGGCTTCCCGGCCCGCACCGAGTCCGAGCTGGCCTGGGTGCAGCACGCGCTCGCCCGGCTGCGCCCCGGCGGCGCCGCCGTGCTGCTGATGCCGCCCGCCGCCGCCTCCCGCCGCTCCGGCCGC
>NZ_JBFAYB010000019.1:0-92262 GCF_040681075.1 Streptomyces sp. NPDC051907
GGTCGGCGACCGGCAGCGTGCCCGCGGCGGCGCGCGCGGCGCGCAGTCCGCTGTCGTGCAGGGGCGCCTCGTCGTCGAACCGGGCCTCGCGCAGGGCCGCGCTCATCGCCTGTGAGATCAACGTCACTCGTACCGTCATCTGCGCCGTTCCCTCTCCCTCTGCCGCCTGACGCGGCAAGCAGATCATGTGCGTCGGGGGCGCGAACCGGCGCCCGCACTCCGTAGCGGCCCGGGCCCCCGAGCGGTACGGTCGCGTGGACATGACGACGGTGTGACGGAAGTCCGGTGAGAATCCGGCACGGTCGCGCCACTGTGAACCCGTTTTCCTGCGGGAAGTCAGACCCAGCACCTTCGTCTCAGGCACCACGATCGGGACGCGTGTTCCCCCAGGAGGTTCTGCCATGGCCACGTCTGCCGCGCCCGCAACCGGCGCACCGGCACTCGCCCCCATATCCCTGAAGGCCATCGCGCCGTGGGCGCTGTTCTTCGGGATCCTCATGCTCGTCCTGCTCTACTTCGTCGGCGCCGAGCAGGGCGCCACCGCGCTCGTGTCCGGCGAGACGGTGCACGAGTGGGTCCACGACGGCCGGCATCTGCTCGGCTTCCCCTGCCACTGAGAACCGGGGGAAACACCGACATGAACTCCATATCCGTCAGAGCCCTGCTGCTGCGGGGCATGCTCGCCGGCCTCGTCGCCGGCGCCCTCGCCCTGGCCGTCGCCTATCTGATCGGCGAGTCCCCGGTGGACGCCGCCATCGCCTTCGAGGAGGCGCACAGCCACGAGCACGGCGGCGAGGAACTCGTCAGCCGCACCATGCAGTCCACGGCGGGCCTCGCCACCGCCGTGCTGGTCTTCGGCCTGGCGATCGGCGGCATCGCCGCCCTCGCCTTCTGCGTCGCGCTCGGCCGCATCGGCGGCTTCGGGCCGCGTGCCACGGCGGCGCTGGTCTCGCTCGGCGCGCTGCTGAGCGTGTACGTCGTGCCGTTCCTCAAGTACCCGCCGAATCCGCCGGCCGTCGGCGACCCCGACACCATCGGCCAGCGGACCGCGCTGTACTTCCTGATGATCGTGCTCAGCGTGCTGCTCGCGGTCGCCGCGGTGATCTTGGGCAAGCGGCTGTCGGGGCGGCTGGGCAACTGGAACGCGACGGTCGCCGCCGTCGGCGCGTTCGTCGTCGCCGCCGGGATCGCCTTCGTCTTCCTGCCGTCGTTCAACGAGGTGCCGAAGGGCTTCCCGGCGACCGTGGTCTGGGAGTTCCGGATGGCGACGCTGGCCATCCAGGTCACCTTGTGGACCGTCTTCGGGCTGGTCTTCGGACACCTCGCCGAGCGGCTGCTCCTGCCGGGCGCGGCCCCGGCGGGCGAGGCGCCCGGCACGGCGTCCCAGACCGCCGCGGCCGCGAGCTGACGCCCGGCCTGCTCCCGTAGGAGCGAAGAGACGTCAGGACCCGCCGGGCTTGTGGGCGGGTCCTCTCGTCGTGGCGCCGGGGGCGGCGCCGGCAGGTCCTCTCGTCGTGGCGCCGACGGCGGCGCCGGAACTCGGCCCCGCCCCGCCTCGTTGTACTCAGTGAGGCCCCGCAGCGCCCCCGTCTGCGGGGCTTCGCAGGCGGCCTTGTCCGCGAGGCACCGTCCCTCCCCCGGCGGAGCGCCCCCGGCCGCCGCCCCCGACGCGCGGGGGCCTCGGTCACAGCGAAGACCGGCTGGTGGCACACTGTGCGGCGATCCGCCGAAGGAGGCCGTCGTGCCCATGATCCGCAACCTCCGTCGCGCGGTGCGCCGCGCCTACCGCCGCACCGTCGACCTCAGTCACCCGGCCCGGTCGCCGCTCGGCAGCGCGGTGGTCAACTGCGTGGTCTATCTGGAGGGCGTGCGCCAGCCCGGCGACTGCCCCGCCGACGAGGCGATCCGCCGGGTCCGCAAGGCGGGCGACGGCTTCGTCTGGATCGGACTGCACGAGCCGTCCCAGGAGGAGTTCACCTCCATCGCCGATCTGTTCGGGCTGCACCCGCTGGCCGTCGAGGACGCGGTCCACGCCCATCAGCGGCCCAAGGTCGAGCAGTACGACGACGTGCTCTTCGCCGTCTTCAAGACCGTCCGCTATGTCGAGCACGCTGAGCTGACCGCCACCAGCGAGGTCGTGGAGTCCGGCGAGCTGATGGTCTTCATCGGCCGGCACTTCGTGATCACCGTCCGGCACGGCGGGCACGGCTCGCTCGGCCCGCTCCGCGAGGCGCTGGAGTCGCACCCGGACCAGCTGGCCATGGGGCCCTCCGCGGTCCTGCACGCCATAGCGGACCATGTGGTGGACGACTATCTGTCCGTCGCGGACTGCGTGCAGAGCGACATGGACGACGTCGAGACCGCCGTCTTCAGCGAGCAGGCGGGACGCGGCGACGCGGGGCGGATCTACCAGCTCAAGCGCGAACTGCTGGAGCTGAAACGGGCCGTGACCCCGCTGGACCGGCCGCTGCACGCGCTGGCCACCCAGCCGAGCGTGCTGATCGACCGCGAGATACAGACGTACTTCCGGGACGTCGGCGACCACCTGGACCGCGTCACCGAGCAGATCACGTCCTTCGACGCGCTGCTCGACTCGATCCTCCAGGCGCATCTGGCGCAGGTGACCGTCGCCCAGAACGAGGACATGCGCAAGATCACCGCGTGGGCGGCGATCATCGCGGTGCCCACCATGGTCTGCGGCGTCTATGGCATGAACTTCGACTACATGCCCGAACTGCACTGGAAGTACGGCTATGCCGGGGCGATCGGCGTCATCGCCGTCGCCTGCTACGTCATCCACCGGGCCTTCCGCCGCAACGGCTGGCTCTGAGCCCGCCGCGCGGCCGACCCCATGCCGGGGCGGGCCGCGCGGCGGGTTCAGGCGCCCACGGTCCCGTCGATCCCCTCGCGCAGGAGGTCGGCGTGGCCGTTGTGCCGCGCGTACTCGTGGATCAGATGCAGCATCACCATCCGGAGCGTCACCTCCTCGCCCCATCTGGCCTGAAATCCCCTCACATCGAGGGACTCGGCCTCCGCCTCGATCCGTCGCGCGTGCTCGACCTCCCGGCGCCAGGCGTCGAAGGCCTCCGCGCCGGTGGACCGGCTCGCGTCGTACGCGACCTGGTAGTCGCCCTCGTCCGACCAGACCAGCGGCAGGTCCTCGCCGTTGATCGTCTTACGGAACCAGACCCGCTCCACCTCCGCCATATGACGTACCAGGCCCAGCAGGGACAGCGTCGAGGGCGGCATCGACTGCCGGCGCAGCTCCTCGTCGCCGAGCCCCTCGGTCTTCATCGCGAGCGTCGCCCGGTGGAAGTCGAGGTAGGCGCGCAGCGTTTCGCGCTCGCCTGCGGTGCGGGGCGGTTCGATGCGGTCGTCGGTCACTGAGGCCGTCCTCGTCGTCTCGTCGGCTGTCGCTTCGGTGCAGTGTGTCACCGCCCCGACGCGGCGCGGATAGGGCGCCGCAGGCAAAGGATCAAGACCGGCCCGGAGAGGGCAAGGTCACAGCCTTGGCCTCTGCTGCACCTTTGCGCCCTTGACCTAGCATCTGAGCATGACGGTCCTCCCCGATGACGGGTTTTCGCTGGCCGCCGAGTTCCCTGACGCGACCCTTGAGCAGTGGCAGAGCCTTGTCGGCGGCGTACTGCGCAAAACGGGTAAAGACGTGTCGGGCCCGGCGGCCGAGGACGCGCTGTCCACGGCCCTGGAGGACGGGCTCTCCACCCGTCCTCTCTACACCGCGGGCGACGGCGCGCTCAGCCTCGGCTATCCGGGCTTCGCGCCCTTCACCCGGGGAGGCAGGGCCGAAGGCGGCGCGGTCTCCGGCTGGGATGTACGCCAGCGCCACGACCGGCCCGATCCGGTCCGCACGAACGAAGCCGTGCTCGCCGACCTGGAGAACGGGGTCGCCTCGATCTGGCTGGCCGTCGGCCCGGCCGGCGTGCCCGTCTCGGGTCTCGGCACGGCCCTGGACGGCGTCTTCCTCGACCTGGCGCCCGTCGTCCTGGACGCGGGGGCCGAATTCGATCCCGCCGCACGGGCGTTGCTGAAGCTGTACGAGGAGCGGGGCATCGCCCCCGAGGCGGCGCTGGGCACGCTGGGCGCGGACCCGCTGGGGCACGCCGCGCGCACCGGGCAGTACGCGGACCTCGCCGAGCACACCGCGGCCGCCGTCGAGCTCGCCAGGCTCTGCGACGACACCTACCCGCAGGTGCGCGCCCTGAGCGTCGACGCGCTGCCCTACCACGAGGCCGGGGCGTCGGCCGCCGAGGAGCTCGGCTGCTCGCTGGCCACCGGCGTGGCGCTGCTGCGGGACCTCACCGCGGGCGGACTGTCCCTGGAAGCGGCCTGCGGCCAGCTGGAGTTCCGGTACGCGGCCACCGCCGACCAGTTTCTGACCATCGCCAAGCTGCGCGCGGCCCGCCGGGTGTGGGCCCGTGTCGTCGAGGCGTGCGGGGCCGACTCCGCAGCCGGCGCGCAGCGCCAGCACGCGGTGACCTCCGCGGTGATGATGACCCGGCGCGACCCGTGGGTGAACATGCTGCGGACCACCGTCGCCTCGCTCGCCGCGGGCGTGGGCGGCGCCGACGCGGTGACCGTGCTCCCCTTCGACCACGCGCTCGGCCTGCCCGACGCGTTCGCCCGCCGGATCGCCCGCAACACCTCGACGATCCTGCTCGAGGAGTCGCACGTCGGCCGGGTCATCGACCCGGCGGGCGGCTCCTGGTACGTGGAGCGGCTCACCGACGAGCTCGCGCAGGCGGCCTGGGCGTGGTTCCAGGAGATCGAGCGCGCGGGCGGCCAGGAGGCGGCGCTGCGCGGCGGACTGATCGCCGAGCGGATCGGCGCCACCTGGAGCAGCCGGAAGAAGAACGTGGCGAGACGGCGTGAGCCGGTCACCGGGGTCAGCGAGTTCCCACTGCTCTCCCAGGCGCCCGTGGTGCGCGACCCCGCGCCCGCCGCGCCGGGCGGCGGTCTGCCGAGGGTCCGCCGCGACGAGGCGTTCGAGGCGCTGCGGGCCCGCTCGGACGCGCACCTGGCGGCGACGGGCGCACGGCCGCGGGTGTTCATCGCGGCGCTGGGCTCGGCCGCGGCGCACACCGCGCGGGCGACCTTCGCCGCCAACCTCTTCCAGGCGGGCGGCGTGGAGCCGGTGCACGACCCGGTGTCGGTGGACGCGGCCGGTGCGGCCGAGGCGTTCGCCGCGAGCGGCGCCTCGGTGGCGTGCATCTGCTCCAGCGACGCGCTGTACGAGGAGCAGGCGCCGGCCGTGGCCGAGGCGCTGAAGGCGGCCGGAGCGCTGCGGGTGTACCTCGCGGGCCGCCCCGGCGAGCAGCGTGAGACGTATGAACGGGCCGGAGTCGACGAGTTCGTCGTCGCGGGCGGCGACGCGGTCGCCGTCCTGGCCTCCGTCCTCGACCGGATCGGAGTGGCGTGATGGGGATCCCGGACTTCACCGGAATCGACCTGGGGCCCGGCGACGCGGCCCAGGTCGGCGAGGACCAGTGGCGCACGGCCGTCAAGGAGTCGACCGGCAAGGGCGACGGCGACCTGGTGTGGGAGACCCCCGAGGGCATCCCGGTCAAGCCGCTGTACACCTCGCAGGACCTTGCGGGGCTGGACTTCCTGCAGACCTACCCCGGGATCGCGCCGTATCTGCGCGGCCCGTACCCGACGATGTACGTCAACCAGCCGTGGACGATCCGGCAGTACGCCGGGTTCTCCACCGCCGAGGAGTCCAACGCCTTCTACCGGCGCAATCTCGCCGCCGGGCAGAAGGGCCTGTCGGTCGCCTTCGACCTGCCGACCCACCGCGGGTACGACAGCGACCACCCGCGGGTGACGGGCGACGTCGGCATGGCCGGTGTGGCCATCGACTCGATCTTCGACATGCGTCAGCTGTTCGACGGCATTCCGCTGGACAAGATGAGCGTGTCGATGACGATGAACGGCGCGGTGCTGCCCGTGCTGGCGCTGTACATCGTGGCCGCCGAGGAGCAGGGCGTCGCGCCCGAGAAGCTGGCCGGGACCATCCAGAACGACATCCTCAAGGAGTTCATGGTCCGCAACACCTACATCTATCCGCCCCGGCCCTCGATGCGGATCATCTCGGACATCTTCGCGTACACCTCGCAGAAGATGCCCCGCTACAACTCGATCTCCATCTCCGGCTACCACATCCAGGAGGCCGGGGCCACGGCCGACCTGGAGCTGGCCTACACGCTGGCCGACGGGATGGAGTACCTGCGGGCGGGCCTGGGCGCGGGTCTGGACGTGGACGCGTTCGCGCCGCGGCTGTCGTTCTTCTGGGCGATCGGCACGAACTTCTTCATGGAGGTCGCCAAGCTCCGCGCGGCGCGGCTGCTGTGGGCCAAGCTGGTCAAGAAGTTCGACCCCAAGAGCCCCAAGTCGCTCTCGCTGCGCACCCACTGCCAGACCTCGGGCTGGTCGCTGACCGCGCAGGACGTGTTCAACAACGTCACCCGCACCTGTGTGGAGGCGATGGCCGCGACCCAGGGGCACACCCAGTCGCTGCACACCAACGCACTGGACGAGGCGCTGGCGCTGCCCACCGACTTCTCCGCGCGCATCGCCCGCAACACCCAGCTGCTGCTCCAGCAGGAGTCGGGCACCTGCCGGGTCATCGACCCGTGGGGCGGCAGCGCGTACGTCGAGAAGCTCACGCACGACCTGGCGCGCCGCGCCTGGCAGCACATCGAGGAGGTCGAGGCGGCGGGCGGCATGGCGCAGGCCATCGACGCCGGCATCCCCAAGCTCCGCGTCGAGGAGGCGGCGGCCCGTACCCAGGCCCGTATCGACTCGGGGCGCCAGCCGGTCATCGGCGTCAACAAGTACCGCGTGGAGACCGACGAGCAGATCGACGTCCTCAAGGTCGACAACACCTCCGTGCGCGCCCAGCAGATCGAGAAGCTGCGGCGGCTGCGGGCCGAGCGCGACGAGAGCGCCTGCCAGGACGCGCTGCGCGCGCTGACGGCCGCCGCCGAGGCGGGCCCGGGCGGCGGCATGGAGGGCAACCTGCTGGCGCTCGCGGTGAAGGCGGCGCGCGCCATGGCGACCGTCGGCGAGATCTCGGACGCCCTGGAGAAGGTGTACGGGCGCCACTCCGGCCAGATCCGTACGATCTCCGGTGTGTACCGGAACGAGGCAGGGACGTCCCCGGCGGTGGAGCGCACCCGGGTTATGGTCGAGGAGTTCGAGGAGGCGGAGGGCCGCCGTCCGCGCATCCTGGTGGCCAAGATGGGCCAGGACGGCCATGACCGCGGGCAGAAGGTGATCGCCACGGCCTTCGCCGACCTGGGCTTCGACGTGGACGTCGGCCCGCTGTTCCAGACCCCGGCCGAGGTGGCGCGCCAGGCCGTGGAGGCCGATGTGCACATCGTCGGGGTGTCCTCGCTGGCCGCCGGGCACCTCACGCTGGTGCCGGCGCTGCGGGAGCAGCTGGCGGCCGAGGGGCGCGAGGACATCATGATCGTGGTGGGCGGAGTGATCCCGCCGCAGGACGTCCAGACCCTGCTCGACGCGGGGGCCGCCGCGGTCTTCCCGCCGGGCACCGTGATCCCGGACGCCGCGCGCGATCTGGTGAAGACCCTGGCCGGCTCGCTCGGCCACGAGTTGTGAGACTGTGCCCCGGATGCCTCCGACGATCGACATCGACCGTTACGTCCAGGGTGTGCGCGAGGGGTCGCGGGCGTACATCGCCCGCGCCATCACGCTCGTCGAGTCCACGCGTCCCGACCACCGGGCGCTGGCTCAGCGGCTGCTGACAGAGCTGCTGCCGTACTCGGGCGCGGCCCGGCGGGTGGGCGTCAGCGGGGTGCCGGGCGTCGGCAAGTCGACGTTCATCGACGCGCTCGGCACGATGCTCACCTCGCTCGGCCACCGGGTCGCGGTGCTCGCCGTCGACCCGTCCTCCAGCCGTACCGGCGGCTCCATCCTGGGCGACAAGACCCGGATGGAGCGCCTGGCGGTGGACCCGGCGGCGTTCGTGCGGCCCTCGCCGACCTCGGGCACGCTGGGCGGGGTGGCGAAGGCGACCCGCGAGTCGGTCATCGTGGTGGAGGCCGCCGGCTATGACGTCGTCCTCGTGGAGACGGTGGGCGTCGGCCAGTCGGAGACCGCCGTGGCCAACATGGTGGACACCTTCCTGCTGCTCACCCTCGCCCGGACCGGCGACCAGCTCCAGGGCATCAAGAAGGGCGTCCTGGAGCTGGCCGACGTGCTCACGGTGAACAAGGCCGACGGCCCGCACGAGCGCGACGCGCGCACCGCGGCCCGTGAACTGGCGGGCGCGCTGCGGCTGATGCACCCCGCCGACGCCGCGTGGACTCCTCCGGTCCTGTCGTGCAGCGCCCGCGAGGGCACGGGGCTCGACGCCCTGTGGGAGCGGATCGAGCAGCATCGCGCGCTGCTGGAGTCGACCGGGCGGCTCGCCGCCAAGCGCCGCGACCAGCAGATCGACTGGGCCTGGTCGATGGTCCGCGACGAGCTGCTGGACCGGCTGCGCAGCCATCCCGAGGTGCGCAAGGTCGCGCCCGGCCTGGAACAGCAGGTGAGGGAGGGCGAGTTGACGGCGACGCTCGCCGCCGAGCAGATCCTCGACGCCTTCCAGCGCTAGGGGAGTCAGGAGCACCGGGGGGGGGGGGGGGCGGGGGGCCCCCCCCCCCCTCTCCCGGGGTCTCGTATCAGGCGCGCGTCAGGTCGCGCGTCCGTCCTCGATGACGAGCTTGGCGGGACCGATGGTCTCCAGACCGCCGCCCGGTCCGGCGTGCACCACCGCGCCCGTGCCCTTCTTGGTCCGGCGCAGCCACCGCTCCAGCCAGCTCGCGAACGACGTCAGCGCGAAGTTCACCGCGATGTAGATCAGGGTGATGATGGTGAAGCACGCGATGGTGTTCGCACCGTAGTTCGCGGACATCGGACGGACCGACGCCAGCAGTTCGGAGAAGGTCAGCACCGCGCCGCCGAGCGCCGTGTCCTTCACGATGACGACCAGCTGGCTGACGATCGCGGGAAGCATCGCGGTGACCGACTGCGGCAGCAGCACGTACCGCATCATCTGGCCCTTGCGCATGCCGATCGCCTTGGCCGCGTCGGTCTGCCCCTGGGGGAGGGAGAGGATTCCCGCCCGCACGATCTCGGCCAGCACCGCCGCGTTGTACAGCACCAGGCCGGTGACCACGGCGTACAGCGGCCGGACGTCGCTCTCGATGGTGGTGTACTTCGCGTACGCCTCGTTCGCGATGATCATCAGGATCAGCACCGGAATGGCGCGGAAGAACTCCACGACCGTGCCGGACGGAATGCGCATCGAGCGGTGGTCGGAGAGCCGGCCGATGCCGAACAGCGCGCCGAGCGGCAGCGCGATGACCAGCGCGAGGCCCGCGGCGATCAGGGTGTTCTCAAGCCCCGGCCATATGTACGTCTCCCACGGCTGGGAGCTGGTGAAGAACGGCTCCCATTTGACCCAGTCGAGCTGGTGCTTGGAGTTGAGGCCGTCGTACACCCACCACAGCACGCCCGCGAGCGCGACCGAGAAGACGACCGTGTAGAGGATATTGCGCCGCTTGGCGCGGGCCCCCTGTGCGTCATAGAGAACGGAGGTCATCGCTTCACCGCCACCTTCTTGCTCACCCAGCCGAGGATCAGCCCGGTCGGGAGGGTGAGGCAGATGAATCCGAACGCGAAGACGGCGGAGATCAGAATGAGCTGAGCCTCAACCTCGATCATGGTCTTCATGAGGTACGCGGCCTCGGCCACGCCGATCGCGGCGGCGACGGTGGTGTTCTTCGTCAGCGCGATCAGCACATTGGCCAGCGGGTTGACGACCGCACGGAATGCCTGCGGGAGAATGACCAGCCGCAATACCTGCGTGAAGCTCAGGCCTATGGCACGCGCCGCCTCCGCCTGGCCGACGGGCACGGTGTTGATTCCGGCCCGCAGCGCCTCGCATACGAATGCGGAGGTATAGGCGACCAGCGCGAGAACCGCGAGCCTGAAGTTGATGGCCTCGAAGTCGCCTTCTGCGCCGAGGGTGACGGTGAGGGTCTGGAATAGACCCAGAGACGAGAAGACGATGATGACCGTCAACGGAATGTTGCGGACCACGTTTACATAGGCGGTGCCCACACCGCGCATCAGGGGGACCGGGCTGACCCGCATGCTGGCCAACAGTGTTCCCCATATAAGGGAACCGAGGGCGGAGTAGACGGCGAGTTTCGCCGTCACCCAGAAGGCCCCCAGTAGGTCGTAACTCTCAAGAAAGTCGAACACGATCTCCCGCGCTTCCGCGTGTGGGGAGGGCTCGGCGCGCCGCCCTCTGGGGCGGCGCGCCTGGTCAGCCCTGCTTCACTTGACGACGTCGCCGATCTTCGGCGCCTGCTCGTTCTTGTAGTTGGCCGGGCCGAAGTTCGCCTTCACGGCCGCGTCCCAGGCGCCGTCCGAGACCATCTTGGTGAGGGCCGCGTCGATCTTCTTCTTGAGGTCGGCGTCGCCCTTCTTCAGGCCGATGCCGTAGTTCTCGTTGCTCATCTTGAAGCCGGCAAGCTTGAACTTGCCCTGGAACTGCTGCTGCGAGGCGAAGCCCGCCAGGATGGAGTCATCCGTGGTCAGGGCGTCGATGGCCTTGTTCTCGAGGCCGGTCAGGCACTCGGAGTAGCCGCCGTAGGTCTGGAGCTCAGCCTTCGGGGCCAGCTTCTCCTTGACGTTCTTCGCGGAGGTCGAGCCGACGACCGAGCAGAGCTTCTTCTCGTTCAGGTCCTCGGGCGACTTGATCGAGTCGTCGTCCGCCCGGACGAGGATGTCCTGGTGGGCCAGCAGGTACGGACCGGCGAAGTCGACCTTCTGCAGACGCTCGTCGTTGATCGAGTAGGAGGCGGCGATGAACTTCACGTCTCCACGGGAGATCGCCGTCTCACGGTCGGCGCTCTTCGTCTCCTTGAAGACGATGTTCTTCTCGTCGTAGCCGAGCTCCTTGGCGATGTACTTGGCGACGTCGACGTCGAAGCCGGTGTACTTGCCGTCGGGGGTCTTGAGGCCGATGCCCGGCTGGTCGATCTTGATGCCGATCGTGATCTTCTTGCCGCCGCCGCCGGCGGCGTCGTCCTTGTCGCCCGACCCACAGGCCGTGGCGGTCAGGGCGAGCGCGAGCGCGGCGGCCGAAGCGAGGGTGACCTTGCGAAGCTTCATGGTGAACATCCCTTGTGTGGTGATTCGTTGGTCGTCAGTGGTGAAGGATCTTCGACAGGAAGTCCTTGGCCCGGTCGCTGCGCGGGTTGCTGAAGAACTCGTCGGGCGTGGCCTCTTCGACGATCTTTCCGTCGGCCATGAACACGACCCGGTTGGCGGCGGATCGCGCGAAGCCCATCTCGTGGGTGACGACGACCATCGTCATCCCGTCGCGCGCCAGCTGCTGCATGACCTCGAGCACCTCGTTGATCATCTCGGGGTCGAGCGCCGAAGTGGGCTCGTCGAAGAGCATGACCTTGGGGTCCATCGCCAACGCCCGCGCGATCGCGACGCGTTGCTGCTGGCCCCCGGAGAGCTGCGCGGGGTACTTGTCGGCCTGGGAGCCGACGCCCACCCGGTCCAGCAGGCTGCGCGCCTTCGTCTCGGCGTCCTTCTTGTCCGCCTTGCGCACCTTGAGCTGGCCCAGCATCACGTTCTCCAGCACGGTCTTGTGTGCGAAGAGATTGAACGACTGGAAGACCATGCCCACGTCGGCGCGGAGCCTGGCGAGCTCCTTGCCCTCCTGGGGCAGCGGCTTTCCGTCGATCGAGATCGCGCCGGAGTCGATCGTCTCCAGCCTGTTGATCGTGCGGCACAGCGTGGACTTGCCGGACCCGGAGGGTCCGATGACGACCACGACCTCGCCACGGGCGATGGTCAGGTCGATGTCCTGGAGCACGTGCAGCGCGCCGAAGTGCTTGTTCACGTTGCTCAGCACGACCAGGTCACCCGACGCGGGTACGACGTCCTCGGCGCCCTTGGTCACTGACACTCCGCTCATCGGCTCTTGCTCCGTCCTGCTCGGTTGGAGAGGACCCTAATGACGCGATGAGACGACCGTCATCACATCTGAGCGGAAATTGAGCATAACGATCTGGCTGCAACCGGACACTATGCGTGAACGGGGCGATGATCGGAGTACCGGGTGGGTAACGGAACCCTCGCGACCCCCGGATCCCTCTTGACTGTTCGGGCGGGGATCAGCCTTGATGCCCTGGTAGGTCGCGCGGCCTGTGCCTCGCGACCGACAGCACGACCGGACAAGAGCACAACCGCACGAAAGCACGACGGCACGAACCGTGATCATGAATCGCACGACGGCGTTGACGACCGTATGACGGCCCACACGACCGCACCGCGCAGCATCGCTGCACCGTGCTGAGAACGACCACACGACGCTGACCCGGCCGCACCACGCCTCGTATGACCGCACGAGGCCGAAGGCGACCGTACGAGGCTGGACGGCGACCGCTCACCCGCCACACGACCGCACCAGGGTGAACGCGGCCGCACTACAGTCACACGACCGCACGAACGTGACATGACCGCACGGGCGTGCACGACCGCGCGTACGCGTAGGACCGCGTGCACGTGAACCGCACTACGTGAACCGCACAACGTGAACGACCGCACGTACGCGAACGACCGCACGACGTCACACCGACCGCACGACCGGAGGGGGGCCATGAGGCTGCTGCTCGTCGAGGACGACGACCACGTCGCCGCCGCCCTGTCCGCCGTGCTCGCCAAGCACGGCTTCCAGGTGGTGCACGCCCGCAACGGCGAGGACGCGCTGAAGGCCGTCCTGCCCGCCACGAATCCGCAGAAGCCGCCCTTCGGGGTCGTCCTGCTGGACCTGGGCCTGCCCGACCAGGACGGCTTCCAGGTGTGCGGCAAGATCCGCAAGCTCACCTCGACACCAGTGATCATGGTGACCGCGCGCTCCGACATCCGCTCCCGGATACACGGGCTCAACCTCGGCGCCGACGACTACGTGGTCAAGCCGTACGACACCGGCGAGCTGCTCGCCCGTATCCACGCGGTCAGCCGGCGCACCGTGACCGGAGACGAGGCGGGCGCCGCTCCCTCCGACGACGCGCTGAGGCTCGGCCCGGTCACCATAGAGCTGCCGACCCGCCGCGTCAGCGTCGACGGCGAGACCGTGCCGCTGACCCGCAAGGAGTTCGACCTGCTGGCGCTGCTCGCCCAGCGGCCCGGGGTCGTCTTCCGCCGGGAGCAGATCATCAGCGAGGTATGGCGCACCAGCTGGGAGGGGACCGGCCGGACGCTGGAGGTGCATGTCGCCTCCCTGCGCGCCAAGCTGCGGATGCCCGCCCTGATCGAGACGGTGCGCGGGGTCGGCTACCGGCTCGTCGCGCCGGCCGGCGCGTAGGGGCCGAACAGCACGGTGCGTACCCGACTTCTCCCCCTTCTCATCGTCCTCATGGCGGGCGTGCTGCTCGCCCTCGGCTTCCCGCTGGCCGTGAGCGTCGCCGCGGCGCAGCAGCAGAGGGTCGTCGTCGACCGCATCGACGACACGGTGCGCTTCGCCGCGCTCGCCCAGTTCGTGACCGAACGGGGCAGCGGGCTGGACGAGCGCCAGTCCACCCTCCAGGAACAGCTCGACCGCTACCACGACACGTACGGCATCAGGGCCGGCGTCTTCTACCGCGACGCCGACTTCATGGCGCGCGCGCCCGCCTCCTGGTCCGTGCCCGTGACAGGGGAGGGGCGGGAGGCGTTCGAGGAGGCGCTGACCGGGCGGCGCAGCCAGGACCCGCCGCAGGTCTGGCCGTGGCAGCAGGGCGGCCGGCTCGTGGTCGCGTCTCCGGTCGTACGGGACGGGGACGTCGTCGCCGTCGTGTTCACCGACTCGCCCACCGGCCAGCTGCGCTCGCGTGTCCTGCAGGGCTGGCTGCTCATCGCCGCCGGCGAGGCGGCGGCGATGCTGCTGGCCGTCGGCGCGGCCTTCCGCCTCACGGGGTGGGTGCTGCGGCCGGTGCGGATCCTGGACGCGGCCACTCACGGCATCGCCACCGGGCAGATGAACTCCCGGGTCGCGGCGGCCAGCGGACCGCCGGAGCTGCGCCGGCTGGCCCGCTCGTTCAACGAGATGGCCGACAACGTCGAGGAAGTGCTCGAACAGCAGCGGGCGTTCGTCGCCGACGCCTCCCACCAGCTGCGCAACCCGCTCGCGGCGCTGCTGCTGCGCATCGAGCTCCTCGCCCTCGAACTGCCCGCCGGAAACGAGGAGATCGCCTCGGTCCGCACCGAGGGCAAGCGCCTGGCCCAGGTCCTGGACGACCTGCTGGACCTGGCGCTGGCCGAGCACGCCTCCGCCGACCTCCAGCTCACCGACATCGGGGAGCTGTCGGCCGAGCGGGTCGCCGCCTGGCGTCCGCTCGCCGACGAGCGGGGGGTGCGGCTGACCGAGCACGGCACGGCCGTCACGGCCTGGGCCGACCCGGTGGCGCTCTCCAGCGCGCTGGACGCGGTGATCGACAACGCCCTGAAGTTCACGCCCCAGGGAGAAGAGGTCACGGTCGTGGTGGCCTCGAACGGCGAGACGTCGACGGTAGTGATCACAGACCGCGGTCCCGGGCTGACCGACGAGGAGCTCACCCGCATCGGCGACCGCTTCTGGCGCAGCGGCCGACACCAGAACGTGAAGGGCTCGGGCCTGGGCCTGTCGATCTCCCGCGCGCTGCTGACGGCGGGCGGCGGCTCGATCGCGTACGAACACCACGAGCCGCACGGCCTGAAGGTGACGGTCACGGTCCCGAGGAGCGCCCCGCACACGCGGTAGCGGCGGAGGGTGGGGGGCGCGGGGCGCCAGCCGGGGGCGGTGCGGACGGGTGGGCCGCTATAGGGCTCGCACGGGCTGATCCCTGCTGGGATGCGGGGTTTGCCTGCGGGCTCGCGGGCCTGAGCCTCGCTGGGGCGGGTGGGCTGCCGTGGAGCTCGGGGCCGGATCTCGCTGGGGCGCGTGGGCCCCATCGTGCTCGCGTGCCTGATTGTTGCGGGATGCGGGCCCGCCAAGGGGCACAGGGCCTGATCCCCGCTGGGATGCGGGGGCCCTGCCCGCGCGCTCGGGGGCCTGAGCTTCGCTGGGGCAGGTGGGTGGCCATTGCGCTCGCGCGATCAGAGCCTCGCTGGGGCGGGTGGGCCCGCTATAGGGCTCGGGCCTGACCTTGCCCGGCCGCGCAGGCCGCCATACGCTCGTGCCGCCTGATCGTCGCTATGGCTTCGTCGAGCGGTAGTAGCGCCGCGCCCCTTCGTGCAGCGGCAGCGGGGCCGTGTACACCGCCGTCCGCAGGTCCACCAGCTGCGCCGGGTGGACCGTGGTGCCGATGCTGTCCCGGCTCCTGATCACCGTGCGGGTGATGCCCTCCGTCAGCGCGGGGTCCATCTGGTCCGTCGTGACCAGCAGGTTCGCCACCGCCACCGTCGGAACCGGCACCCCGCTCTGCGCCTGCAGATACGCGTCGGCCGGCATCACCGCGGAGCGGTAGTAGCTGGTCGAGTCGCCCGTGGCGTGCAGCTTCTCGACGAGCTGCGGCTCCAGCGGCACCAGACGGATCTGGAAGCGCTCCGAGAGCTCCTGCACGGTGTTGGTCGGCAGACCGCCCGACCAGAAGAACGCGTCGAGCTCTCCGGCCTCCAGCCGGCTCGGCATGGTGTCTATCCCGGCCGGGATCGGGGTGATGTCCCGCGTCGGATCGATCCCCGCGGCGGTCAGCAGCCGCTCGGCGATCAGCCGGACGCCCGAGCCCTCCTGCCCTATGCCGACCTTCTTGTCGCGCAGATCGCGGGCCGACATGATCGGCGAGCCGCGCGGCACGATCAGCTGCACATAGTCGTCGTACAGCCGGGCGCAGCCGCGCAGCCGGCCGGCGCCGGGCTTGCCGTCGCGCTTGTACTTGGCGACGGCGTCGGCCGTCGCGATCGTGAAGTCGGCCTCCCCGGCCGCCACCCGCGCCAGGTTCTGCTGCGAACCCTCGCTGGTGTGCAGATCCACGTCGACGTCCGGCAGGTCCTCGGCCAGGGCGTCCTTCAGCAGTACTCCGTACTTCTGGTAGACCCCGCTCTGCGCTCCCGTGCTGAAGGTCAGGTCCCCGCTCGGAGTCGTCTTGCCGAGGGGGAGCAGCCACCACAGCAGCAGCCCGAACACCACGAGAGCGGCCGCGGCGCCCTGAAGGGCATGGCGGCGGCTGAGGCGCGAAAGGGCGGGGAGCATGGGCGCGATCCTGCCAGCTCACTCCCTGTAATGGCCAGACCTGGCCGTGGATCCCGATGCGGGCGGGGGCCGAGAGGCACTCCGGACACCGCCTACCCTTGTTCCATGAGCAGCAGCGACCGGAGCCAGTCAGTGGACGTTATCCGCAGTTATGAGATCCGCACCTATGGGTGCCAGATGAACGTCCATGACTCCGAGCGGCTGTCCGGCCTGCTGGAAGACGCCGGCTATGTGCGCGCGCCCGAGGGCGCCGACGGCGACGCCGACGTCGTCGTCTTCAACACCTGCGCGGTCCGCGAGAACGCCGACAACAAGCTCTATGGCAACCTCGGCCGCCTCGCCCCCATGAAGACCAAGCGGCCCGGCATGCAGATCGCCGTCGGCGGCTGTCTGGCCCAGAAGGACCGCGCGACCATCGTCAAGAAGGCGCCCTGGGTCGACGTCGTCTTCGGCACGCACAACATCGGCAAGCTGCCGGTGCTGCTGGAGCGCGCCCGGGTCCAGGAGGAGGCGCAGGTCGAGATCGCGGAGTCGCTGGAGGCGTTCCCCTCCACGCTGCCGACCCGCCGCGAGTCCGCGTACGCCGCGTGGGTCTCCATCTCGGTGGGCTGCAACAACACCTGCACCTTCTGCATCGTCCCCGCGCTGCGCGGCAAGGAGAAGGACCGTCGCCCCGGCGACATCCTGGCCGAGATCGAGGCGCTCGTCGGCGAGGGCGTCTCCGAGATCACCCTGCTCGGCCAGAACGTCAACGCGTACGGCTCCGACATCGGCGACCGCGAGGCCTTCAGCAAGCTGCTGCGCGCCTGCGGGGCCATCGAGGGCCTGGAGCGCGTCCGCTTCACCTCGCCGCACCCCCGCGACTTCACCGACGACGTGATCGCGGCCATGGCCGAGACGCCGAACGTCATGCCGCAGCTCCATATGCCGCTCCAGTCAGGCTCGGACACGGTCCTCAAGGCGATGCGCCGCTCGTACCGGCAGGAGCGTTTCCTCGGCATCATCGAGAAGGTCCGCGCCGCGATCCCGCACGCCGCCATCTCGACCGACATCATCGTGGGCTTCCCCGGCGAGACCGAGGAGGACTTCGAGCAGACGATGCACACCGTCCGCGAGGCCCGCTTCGCGAACGCCTTCACCTTCCAGTACTCCAAGCGCCCCGGCACCCCCGCGGCGACTATGGACGGCCAGATCCCGAAGGAGGTCGTGCAGGCGCGCTATGAGCGCCTAGTCGCCCTCCAGGAGGAGATCTCCTGGAACGAGAACAAGAAGCAGGTCGGCCGGGTGATCGACGTCATGGTCGCCGAGGGCGAGGGCCGCAAGGACGGCGCCACGCACCGCCTCTCCGGCCGCGCGCCCGACAACCGCCTCGTCCACTTCACCAAGCCGGACGAGGACGTCCGCCCCGGCGACGTGGTGACCGTCGAGATCACCTATGCCGCGCCGCACCACCTGCTCGCCGAGGGTGCGCCGCACGGCGTGCGCCGCACCCGCGCGGGCGACGCGTGGCAGAAGCGCAACGAGGCTCCGCAGGACACGTCCGCCGGGGTCATGCTCGGCCTGCCGACCATCGGCGTGCCGGCGCCTATGGAGCCGTCCGCCCTCGGCTGCGGCGGTTGACGCGAGCGGCTCGTCGGCTGGCCGGCCGACGAGCGCCGGTCCCTCGTCGGCGACCAGCCGACCTGGCCCCGGCACCGGCGAGGGGAACCGCCGCGCAGGGGACCGTCGCCCTGAAGGTCCAGACGCTGGAGCACCTGCGCGGCCCGCGCGAGAGCAGGCGATGGAAGCACTCCACCAGCGGGCGTTGAGCTATGCCCCACGGCATCCGGCGCCCCACAGCGTCCGGCGAACGTGATGCGCGCGCTGGTCCACCGCGACGGCGAGGAGTTCCCGGCGACGTACGAGGGGCTCAGCGGCCAGGTGCGCCTGTACCGGTTCAAGGCGGCCGAGCCGCTGTGGGACTCTGCCCCTGAAAGGGCGTTCCGCTAGGGTTTCGGCCATGCTCGTCGCCGCCGCTGTCTGTCCCTGCCCGCCCCTGCTCGTGCCCGAGGTCGCCGCAGGCGCCGCGGCCGAGCTCGACGCGGCCCGCGCCGCCTGTGCCGACGCCGTAGCGGTGCTCGCGGCGGCCAGGCCCAATCTGCTCATCGCCGTCGGCCCCGCCGACGAGGAGGCCCGCGGGCGCTACCACGCCGGCGCCACGGGGTCGTTCCGGGAGTTCGGCGTGGACCTGGAGGCCCGGCTGGGCGACGGCCCGGAGCAGGACCGGCCGTTGCCCGCCTCGCTGACCGTGGCGGCCTGGCTGCTGGACCGCAACCGCTGGGGGGCCGCCCCCGTGGAGGCCCTCGGCGTCGGCATGTCGCTCGGCGTCGACCAGTGCGCCGAGGCGGGCCGGGACCTGGCGGGCCGCGCGGAGCGGGTGGCCCTGCTGGTGATGGGCGACGGGACCGCCTGCCGCACGCTGAAGGCCCCCGGCTATCTCGACGAGCGCGCCGCGGCCTACGACCGGGAGGTGGCCCGTGCTCTGGGCGCCGCCGACGTCGAGGCGCTGATGTCGCTGGACGAGTCCCTGGCGCACGAACTCCAGGCGGCTGGCCGCGCGCCCTGGCAGGTGCTCGCGGGGGCCGCCGAGGGCGCGAGCCTGGAAGGCCGCCTGCTCCACGAGGACGCCCCCTACGGCGTAGGCTACTTCGTCGCCGCCTGGTCCTAGGCGCCGGGCGGCACGGACGGTCGCAGACGCAGACGGACGGCCGTAGACGCGGACGGACGGCGGCCGACGAGGGATCGGCGCAGGACGCGCACAGACGGCGGACGGCCGCGGAACGAAGTGTTCCGCGGCCGTCCGCCGTTGCTGTCAGGAGGCCGGTGGCGGGGTGGCGCCGTCAGCCGGTGGCGGGGTGGCGCCGTCAGCCGACGGCGGCGGAGTCCCGTCGTCCTTGTGGGCGATACGGTCCAGGGCCCCCTTGGCCTTGCCGGCACCACTGTGGATCTTGCCGCTGTACTTGCCCTTGGTCTTCTCGTCGACCGTCCTCGCGGCCCGGTCCAGGCCGTGCTCGATCTTGGCCCCGTGCTGCTGCGCGAGGTCGGAGACCTTGTCCTTGGCCGGGGCGAGCTTGGCCTTCAGCGTGTCCTTGAGGCCCATGGGTCACCTTCCCTCGTACGGGACTACTTACGGGCGCCCTCGCCGGCCTCGTTGTCCGCCGCCTCCTCGGCCGACTGCTGCTTCGGGATCTCCACTGCCTCGGCGGCGGTCTTCTCGGCGACCGCGGCCTTCTTCGCCTTCGGAGCCTCGGCCGCCTCGTCCTTCGACGCCTTCGACGTCTCGGACGAGTCGCTCTCCGAAGTCTCGGCGGTTGCAGCGGCCTCAACGGCCTCCGCGCCCTCGGCCTCCTCCTGCGACGGCGATGAAGCCGTGGCCGAGTCAGCCGAGGACGTCGATGAAGTCGAGGATGCCGGCGTGGTCGCCGAATCCGTGGAAGCCGTGGCAGCGGTCGAATCCGGGGAGGCCGAGTCGGAGTCCGGCGTGCCGGTCGAGTCGACCCCGTCCGCCGCGTCCACCGAGTCCGCTGAGTCCGCAGTGGACTCAGCGGCCGTGTCGGCCGGGGATTCGTCCGTCAGGGTGCCGACCTCCGCCTCGTCGGTTGACGCCTCCGCAGCCGTGTTGTGCTTACGACGAAACCGTGAAAAAACGCCCATATCTGCTCCATAGACTACTCGTGTGGGCGAAGTTCCGCGCCGCCCGGAGCGTCCCATTGCGTCGCCCGCGGGCCCCGGCCCAATACCGGCGCTCGAAACCTCGCAACAGGCAACGAACCCAACCGTGTGCCGTCACCTCGCTCGTTCGGGGACATGCACATGCGTTTGCGAGACTGGGACGGTGAGAAGTGCAGCTCCCGCACCGCGGGTCATCGCCGTCGTCGGTCCCACTGCGGCCGGAAAGTCCGATCTGGGCGTCTTTCTCGCCCAGCGGCTGGGCGGCGAAGTCGTCAACGCCGACTCCATGCAGCTCTACCGAGGGATGGACATCGGCACCGCCAAACTGACGACGCAGGAGCGCGACGGCGTCCCGCATCAGCTCCTCGACATCTGGGACGTCACCGAGACCGCGAGCGTCGCCGAGTACCAGAAGCTGGCCAGAGCGGAGATCGACCGGCTGCTCGCCGAAGGCCGTACGCCCGTCCTCGTCGGCGGCTCCGGGCTCTACGTACGCGGCGCGATCGACGCCCTCGAGTTCCCCGGCACCGACCCCGTCGTCCGCGCCCGCCTCGAGGACGAGCTGGCGCTGCGCGGCCCCGGCGCCCTGCACGCCAGGCTCGCCGCCGCGGACCCCGGGGCCGGGAAGGCCATCCTGCCCAGCAACGGCCGTCGCATCGTCAGGGCGCTCGAGGTCATCGAGATCACCGGCAAGCCCTTCACCGCCAACCTTCCAGGTCACGACGCCGTGTACGACACCGTCCAGATCGGCGTCGACGTCGGGCGGCCCGAGCTCGACGAGCGGATCGCGCTGCGGGTGGACCGGATGTGGGAGGCGGGTCTCGTCGAGGAGGTGCGCTCGCTGGAGGCGCGGGGACTGCGCGAGGGGCGCACCGCTTCGCGCGCACTCGGGTACCAGCAGGTGCTCACGGCGCTCGCGGGGGAGTGCACTGATCAGGAGGCGCGCGAGGAGACCGTGCGCGCCACGAAGCGCTTCGCGCGCCGCCAGGATTCCTGGTTCCGGAGGGACCCGCGCGTGCACTGGCTGAGCGGCGCGGCCGAGCACCGTGCGGAACTTCCGCACCAGGCGCTGACGTTGGTCGAACGAGCGGTCACAGCCTGATCACGTGATTGCATCGGGACGCTCTGCCCGTCATTTCGGCGCCCGGGAGCGTGCCATCATCGAGCATCGATCGACCAGTGGAGTCCGAGTTGGGAGGGCGCGTGGCGATGGAGGCCGGCCCTCGCGACAGAGAGCAGGAACAACGGGACGCAGCGGACAGCGCGTCCCGTCTGAGTCCGGACGGTCCTGACGACCAGGACATGACAGCGGACGAGGTCGAGGTCGAGCTGCGCCCTCAGCGCCGGCTGCGGATCTGGCAGCTCGCCCCCATCGTGATGCTCGCCGCGGTCGGCTCCCTGATGTTCGCCTTCCCGCTGGCCTTCGGCACCGGCGACGGCGGCGCGGTGGTCGCCATGCTGGGACTGCTGATCAGCTGCTGCGCCGCCGGCTGGGGCGTGATGGCCGCCCGCCGGGTCGGCCACACCTGGCCCGGCCTGCCGCAGCGCGGCTCGGGGGAGCGCCCCGACTGGCGCGTCATCGCCCTGTACGTCGGCGTGGGCACGGCCCTCGTCGCGCTCGCCATCTGGCGCGTCGCCCGCCTCCGCTGAACCACCCCGCAGCCGCGAAATGAAATACGGTCCGTCTGAGCCGGGCCACGGCCCATCGAGCCGGACCATGATCCGTTGAGTCGGACCGCGGCCCGTTGAGCCGGGCCACGATCCGTTCAGGCAGACCACGGTCCCGGCGGACCAGCCCGCGCCCGCCCCCGATGCGCGACGGCAGAAGCCAGCGGCAGCACGCGTGACCTCCCCCACCCGCCCCCGACCATCTGCGTACCTGCGTCCTGCGTGACTGTCGCACCCCCCTCGTACGATGGACGGCGTGAACACCTCGCAGCCCTCGCCCGCGCCCGAGCCGATCGCCTTCCTCAAGGGCCACGGCACCGAGAACGACTTCGTGATCGTTCCCGACCCGGACAACGCCGTCGACCTGCCGGCCGCCGTCGTCGCCCGCCTCTGCGACCGCCGGGCCGGGATCGGCGGCGACGGTCTGCTGCACGTCGTGCGCTCGGCCGCGCACCCCGACGGTCGCGCCATGGCGGACGAGGCCGAGTGGTTCATGGACTACCGCAACGCCGACGGCTCGGTCGCCGAGATGTGCGGCAACGGCGTACGCGTCTTCGCCCGCTACCTCGAGCGCGCCGGCCTCGTCGAGGCCGGAGACCTGGCGGTGGCCACCCGGGGCGGCGTCAAGAAGGCCCACCTCTCCAAGTCCGCCTCCGGCGGCGCCGGCGACGTCACGGTCTCCATGGGCCGCGCCCGGCTCCCCGAGGACGGCGTCACGGTCACCCTCGGCGGCCGCAGCTGGCCCGCCCGGAACGTGAACATGGGCAATCCGCACGCGGTCGCCTTCGTCGAGGACCTGGACCACGCCGGCGACCTGCTGTCCGTGCCGCCCTTCAGCCCGGCCTCGGTCTACCCCCAGGGCGTGAACGTCGAGTTCGTCGTCGACCGCGGCGAACGCCATGTCGCCATGCGCGTGCACGAGCGCGGCTCCGGCGAGACCCGCTCGTGCGGCACGGGCGCGTGCGCCGTCGCCGTCGCCACCGCGCGCAGGGACGGCCTGGACCCCTCGGCGACCGGCGTCCCCGTCGCGTACACCGTGGATCTGCCCGGCGGGCGGCTGGTGATCACCGAGCACCCGGACGGCGAGGTCGAGATGACCGGGCCGGCCGTGATCGTGGCGGAAGGGCACATCGATCCCGTGTTCTTCGCACGGACCGAAACCGCGATCGTATAGAGCTTCGCTCGAATGGGTGATCCGGTTCACGCTGAGCGAGAGCCGGACTGGACCACGTGGTGGGCTCGGTAGCATCAAGCACCGGCCCGGAGGCCACGCCTGAGCTTCCCACCGCCGGTCGTAGCTGCCGGAGGTGCCCCATGAGCACAGAGGCCACCAACCCTGGTGCCCACAGCCGCAGGCGCGGCCTTCCCCGGATCGACCTCCGCAGGCTGGGCCGCGCCGCGCTCCTCGGACCCACCGGCCGGGACCGGCTGCCCGACGCCATCGGGCACGTCGCCGAGGCGCACCGCGCCCATCACCCCGACGCCGACCTGGCCATCCTGCACAAGGCGTACGTCCTGGCGGAGACCTCGCACCGGGGGCAGTTCCGCAAGAGCGGCGAGCCGTACATCACGCATCCGCTGGCCGTGACGCTGATCCTGGCCGAACTGGGCGCGGAGACCACGACATTGACCGCCTCCCTCCTCCACGACACGGTGGAGGACACGGAGGTGACGCTGGATCAGGTGCGGTCCGAGTTCGACGCCGAGGTCTGCTACCTGGTCGACGGGGTCACCAAGCTGGAGAAGGTCGACTACGGCGCGGCCGCCGAGCCGGAGACCTTCCGCAAGATGCTCGTCGCCACCGGCAACGACGTACGCGTGATGTCGATCAAACTCGCCGACCGGCTGCACAACATGCGCACCCTCGGGGTGATGCGCCCCGAGAAACAGGCGCGGATCGCCAAGGTCACCCGGGACGTCCTCATCCCGCTCGCCGAACGGCTCGGCGTGCAGGCGCTCAAGACCGAGCTCGAGGACCTCGTCTTCGCGATCCTGCACCCGGAGGAGTACGAGCGCACCCGCGCGCTCATCGCCGACAACGCCACCGCCTGCGACTCCCTCGCGGCCATCGCCGAGGACTTCAGAGCAGTCCTCAAGGACGCCGACATCGCGGCCGAAGTGCTCATCAGACCCAGGCACTTCGTCTCCGTGCACCGCGCCCGGCTCAAGCGCGGCGAGCTGCGCGGCACGGACTTCGGACGGCTTCTGGTGCTCGTCGGGGAGGACGCCGACTGCTATGGCGTGCTCGGCGAGCTGCACACCTGCTTCACCCCGGTGATCTCCGAGTTCAAGGACTTCATCGCCGCCCCCAAGTTCAACCTGTACCAGTCGCTGCACACGGCCGTCGCCGGGCCGGACGGCGCGGTCGCCGAAGTCCTCATCCGCACCCACCAGATGCACAAGGTCGCCGAGGCCGGGGTGATCGCCCTCGGCAATCCGTACGTACCCGTCGAAGGCGCCGAGCCGGTCGACGGCGAGCGAGCCGACCCCACCCGGCCCGGCTGGCTCTCCCGGCTCCTCCAGTGGCAGCAGGCCACGCCCGACCCCGACACCTTCTGGACCTCCCTGCGCGCCGACCTGGCACAGGACCGCGAGATCACCGTCTTCCGGGCCGACGGCCGCGCGCTGGGCCTGCCGGCCGGCGCGAGCTGTGTGGACGCCGCGTACGCCCAGTACGGCGAAGAGGCCCATAGCTGCATCGGCGCACGCGTCAACGGCCGTCTGGCGACGCTGAGCACCGTCCTCAGCGACGGGGACACCGTGCACATCCTGCTCGCCCAGGACGCCGCGTCCGGCCCCTCGCCGGACTGGCTCGACCACGCCCGCACGCCCGCCGCCCGCATCGCCATCGCGAGCTGGCTCCAGGCGCATCCGGAGGGGGCGACGGCCCCCGACGCCGCGCCCCGCCGCCCCGCACCCGTCGCCGCTGAGCGGCCCGCCGCCGTGAACGCCGTCGTCGACCTTCCCGACGCGACCGTCCGCATGGCCGGCTGCTGCACCCCGGTGCCGCCCGACGCCGTCGTCGGCTTCGCGGTCCGCGGCGGCGCCGTCACGGTCCACCGCGAGGAGTGTCCGGCGGTGGCCCGGATGAAGTCCCTGGACCGCGCGCCCATCCCGGTGAGCTGGGGCGACGCCGCCGAGTGCCGGGTCACCCTGATCGCCGAGTCCTTCGGACGGCCGCGGCTGCTCGCCGACCTCACGGAGGCCATCGCCACCGAGGGCGCCGCGATCGTCTCGGCCACCGTCGAGCCGCCCAGCGAGCAGCGCGTACGGCATACGTACACCCTTCAACTCCCCGACGCCGCGGGTCTTCCCGCTCTGATGCGCGCCATGCGCGATGTGCCGGGCGTGTACGACGTCACCCGCACTCAGCATCCGACGGCGACCGGTTGACCCCCTCGCGGCCCCCGTTCGAGTGGGAGCGGCGCGCGCCGTCGCGATCAAGGCAGGGCGCGCTGATAGCGGTAGGCCATGCTCTCCTCTCGGCTCTCCTCTCGGCGCCGCCTGCGCGCCGCTGTGCTGGCCGCCGCCTCGGCTGCTCTCGTCGCCGCTGCGCTCCCCTCGCCCCAGCCGCTCGGCATCGGCGACCCGCTCTTCCCCCACCTGGGCAATCCCGGCTACGACGTCGTCTCGTACGACGTCGCGTTCACCTATAGCGGCAGCAACAGCAAGCCGCTGGACGCCGTCACCAAGATCGACGCCTGGGCGACCCAGAAGCTCGACCGCGTCAACCTCGACTTCACCCACGGCGCCGTCCGCACGGTCGAGGTGAACGGACTGCCCGCCGAGTTCGCCAGCGCCGGGGAGGACCTGGTCATCGAGCCGGTCGTCGCGGTCCAGCGCGGCTCACGGATGCTGATCACCGTCACGCACACCAGCGATCCGAGGGGCCCCAAGGACGCGGGCGGCTGGGTGCAGACGCGAGACGGCCTCGCCATGGCGAACCAGGCCGACGCGGCCCACCGCGTCTTCCCCTCCAACGACCACCCCGCCGACAAGGCGTACTTCACCTTCCGCGTCACCGCTCCCAAGGCGCTGACCGTCGTCGCCAACGGGACGCGGGTGGCGAAGACCGCCGGCGCGACGACCACCACCTGGGCGTACCGCACGAGCCACCCCATGGCCGCCGAGCTCGCCCAGGTCTCGATCGGCCGCTCGGCGGTCGTCACCCGGGAGGGGCCGCACGGACTGCCCGTCCGCGACGTCGTCCCCACCGCGGACCGCACCGCTATGGAGCGCTGGCTGAAGAAGACGCCGAGCCATCTGGAGTGGATGGAGGCGAAGGTCGGCCGCTATCCGTTCGAGACGTACGGCGTCCTCGTCGCCGACGCGGACACCGGCTTCGAGCTGGAGACCCAGACGCTCTCCCTCTTCGAGCGCTCCCTGTTCACGACCGCCGCCTACCCGGAGTGGGCCGTCGACTCGATCATGGTGCACGAGCTGGCCCACCACTGGTTCGGCAACAGCGTCTCGCCCCTCGGCTGGTCCGACCTCTGGCTGAACGAAGGGCACGCCACCTGGTACGAGGCGCTGTACGCCGAGGAGAAGTCGGACAAGCCCATGGAGCAGCGGATGCGCGCCGCGTACACGAACTCCGACCGGTGGCGGGCTGCGGGCGGACCGCCGGCCGCCCCCAAGCCGCCGCTGCCCGGACAGAAGATCAGCCTCTTTAGGCCCGTGGTGTACGACGGCAGCGCGCTGGTGCTCTACGCGCTGCGGGAGGAGATCGGGAAGGACGTCTTCGAGCGGCTGGAGCGGGAATGGGTGAGGGAGCACGAGCACGGGACGGCGAGCACCGCCGACTTCACCGGGCTCGCCTCACGCCTCGCGGGGCGCGACCTCTCGGCGTTCTTCCAGGCATGGCTGTACGGGACGAAGACACCGCCCATGCCGGGGCATCCCGACTGGCGCAGCACCGCCCCCAAGAAGGCCGCCTCCGCCCGCGACACCGCGCCGAGGACCCGCTGAGACCGGCTCCACGGCCCGCCGGGACCCGGGTGCGCCCCGCAGAAACCGGGGTGACGGGCCCGACGGGGCCGTGGGACCATCGACAGGTCGGCGACGCGGCCGGGTCCGCACCCCGCGGGAGCCTCTCCCAGGAATCCCGCCCGGGGTACCTCCGAGAATTCCTCTCGGGAATCATCCGGGACCGTCACGCGTTGTGACTGACGTAACGGATACTGGCCGGATTCCGGTCCGGCCACCTGTCCATCGAGTTTCCCATCGACGTAAAGGATCCAATGACCTCCTCTTCATCCCCTTCCCAGGACGAGCAGAGCTCCGCGCAGAAGCGCAACGAGAGCCTTCGGGCCGATGCCCTGATGGAAGAGGACGTCGCCTGGAGCCACGAGATCGACGGAGATCGGGACGGCGATCAGCTGGACCGCTCCGAGCGCGCCGCGCTGCGGCGTGTGGCGGGCCTCTCCACCGAGCTCGAGGACGTCACCGAGGTCGAGTACCGGCAGCTGCGCCTGGAGCGCGTGGTGCTGGTCGGCGTATGGACCTCGGGCACGGTGCAGGACGCGGAGAACTCCCTCGCGGAGCTGGCCGCCCTCGCCGAGACGGCGGGCGCCCTCGTGCTCGACGGCGTGATCCAGCGCCGTGACAAGCCCGACCCGGCCACGTACATCGGCTCGGGCAAGGCCATGGAGCTGCGCGACATCGTGCTCGAGACCGGAGCCGACACCGTCGTCTGCGACGGTGAGCTCAGCCCCGGCCAGCTGATTCACCTCGAGGACGTCGTCAAGGTCAAGGTGGTCGACCGGACCGCCCTGATCCTCGACATCTTCGCCCAGCACGCCAAGTCCCGAGAGGGCAAGGCGCAGGTCGCCCTCGCGCAGATGCAGTACATGCTGCCGAGGCTGCGCGGCTGGGGCCAGTCGCTGTCCCGGCAGATGGGCGGCGGCGGCGGTGGCGGCATGGCCACACGCGGTCCCGGTGAGACGAAGATCGAGACGGACCGGCGACGGATCCGCGAGAAGATGGCGAAGATGCGCCGGGAGATCGCGGAGATGAAGACCGGCCGCGAGATCAAGCGGCAGGAGCGCCGGCGCAACAAGGTGCCCTCCGTCGCCATCGCCGGATACACCAACGCCGGAAAGTCCTCGCTGCTCAACCGCCTCACGGGCGCCGGCGTCCTGGTGGAGAACGCGCTGTTCGCCACCCTGGACCCGACCGTCCGACGGGCCGAGACGCCCAGCGGTCGGCTCTACACCCTCGCCGACACCGTCGGGTTCGTACGGCATCTGCCGCACCACCTCGTCGAGGCGTTCCGCTCCACGATGGAGGAGGTCGGAGACTCCGACCTGATCCTGCACGTCGTGGACGGCTCGCACCCGGCGCCGGAGGAGCAGCTGGCCGCCGTGCGCGAGGTGATCCGCGATGTGGGCGCGCTCGACGTGCCCGAGATCGTGGTGATCAACAAGGCGGACGCGGCCGATCCGCTCGTGCTGCAGCGGCTGCTGCGGATCGAGCGGCACGCCATCGCGGTGTCGGCGCGGACCGGCCAGGGCATGGACGAGCTGCTCAGCTTGATCGACGACGAGCTGCCGCGGCCGCAGGTCGAGATCGAGGTGCTCGTGCCGTACACCCAGGGCGGTCTGGTCTCCCGGGTGCACGCCGAGGGCGAGGTGATCTCCGAGGAGCACACCACGGAGGGCACCCTGCTCAATGCGCGGGTGCACGAGGAGCTCGCCTCGGCGCTGGCTCCCTATGTGCCGGTCGCGCCCTGACCGTCCGCACGCGAACAAGCGGAAGGCCCGCACCCCTCGTCAGGAGGGGGGCGGGCCTTCCGGTCTTCTGCGGCAGCCGCAGGGGATGCCGCACGTCGTCGTCGCCGACCGGGCGACTCGGCGGCCCCGCGGCGTGATCGGCTGCGGGGCCGTCGTCCTGCTCAGACCATGATGGGCGTCATGGCCCGTCGTGGTGCGCGTGCGACGCGCCTCACTGGCCCGCGAACTTGTCGCTCATCGAGGTGTAGAGCTGCCGCGCGCCCGCGTCCAGGCGCGGACCGGCCAGCCAGCCCGAGGTGACCGGGCCGATGGAGGTGTTGGAGACCAGCGCCAGCTTGCCGTTCGGCTGCTCAGCGAACCAGCCGCCGCCGGAGGAGCCGCCGGTCATGGTGCAGCCGATGCGCCACATCGTCGGAGTGCCGGGAGCGATCGACAGCCGACCCGGGCGGTCGACGCACTTGTGCATCAGCGCGCCGTCGTACGGCGGCGCGGCCGGGTAGCCCCACGCGCCCATCGCCTTGACGGCCTTCGCCTCGGGGGCGTTGAACTCCACGTCGAGGGCGACGCCCACGGTCTCCTCGAGGGACTTGCCGCCGTTCTCCGGCTTCACGTGCATCACGGCGTAGTCGTACGCCGCGCCGGCGCCGCCGGTCGGACCGCCCTCGGTGATCCAACCGCCGGACGTCGAGACCCAGTCGGCCCAGTAGACGCCGTACGGAGCGACCTCCTGGGGCTGCGCCTTCTGCAGCGCCGCCGGGGACTGGCCCTTGTCGTTGTACGCGGGGACGAAGGCGATGTTGCGGTACCAGCCGCCCGCCTTGCCCGCGTGGACGCAGTGGCCGGCGGTCCACACGAGGTTGGACTTGCCGGGGTTCTTCGGGTCCTTGACGACGGTGGCGGAGCAGACCATCGAGCCCTCGGGGGAGTCGAAGAAGACCTTTCCGACCGGGGCCGCGTTCTTGTGGTACGGCTTGGTCTCCGGCACGGCCTTCACCGGACGGGGCTCCGGGTCGGTGACGTCCTGGTCGCCGGAGACGTCGCCGGCGGCGAGCGTCTTCGTCGGGGCCTTGGCCGTCGTCATCCGCTCGGGCTTCCACAGCCCCTCGATCACCGGGTTGACGAAGTCCTTGGCCTCACGGAGCCACTTGTCCTTGTCCCAGTTCTTCCACTCGCCGTTCTTCCACTTGTCCGGGTCGACACCGTGCTCCTTGAGCTTGTCGGCCAGGTCCGCGGGCAGGCCCGCGTCCTTGTCCCCGCCGTCGGCGGCGGGGCTGGAAGAGGAGGCGGCGTCGGCCTTGTCGTCGCTCGGGCCGCAGGCGGTCGCCGTCAGCGCGAGCGCCGCGGCGATGCCGGTGGCGGCCAGCAACGGACGTATGGATCGCATGAAACAGTTCCCCCTGGAGTGCTTTTGAGTGCTTCTCAGAATTACGGCATGACCAGATTTGCCATGTACGTGTCATGCCGCAGGGCGGCCTTCCGCGGCCGCTCCTGCTGCTTCACCACCCTATGACGGGCATGGAGGGGCGCCGGTGAAATGGCCTTCACCTGCACGGAGTCTCCACGAGGAAGCGACAGGGGCCCCCGCCGAGTGGCCGGAGGCCCCTGTCTTTCTGCTCGTCGCCGCGCGCTGGGGCGCGGCTGGTTACCGCTGTTCGTACTGCCTGCCGCTGCTCGCCGACGCGCATCGCGTCGGGGCGCGTCGCACAGGCGGCTGCGCGCCGCCGTCCGAGCGGCGCGCAGAGACCGCTAGCGGCCGGCGAACTTCTTGCTGACGGCGTTGTAGACGCCTTCGGCCTCCTTGCCCAGACGCGGGCCGGCCAGCCAGCCGGCCGTGACCGGGCCGATGGAGGTGTTGGAGACCAGCGCGGGCTTGCCGTCCTGGCCCTGCGCCACCCAGCCGCCGCCGGAGGAGCCGCCGGTCATGGTGCAGCCGATGCGGTACATCGTCGGGTCGTTGGCGGTGAGCGACAGACGGCCCGGCTTGTCGCCGCACTGGAACATCTTCTGGCCGTCGTAGGGCGGGGCCGCCGGGTAGCCGGTCGCCGTCATGCGGTCGATCTTCGGCACGGCCGGGGCGTTGAAGTCCACCGGAAGCGCCGAACCGACCGTCTCCTCCAGGGACTTGCCGGTGCTGCCCTTCTCCGGGGTGACGTGGATCACCGCGAAGTCGAAGGGAGCGCCCAGGCCGCCGGTCGCGGCGCCCTGAGAGATCCACTGCTCCGAGGTCTGGGCCCAGTCGCCCCACCACACGCCGTACGGAGCGACCTTCTCCCTGGGCGCCTTCTCCAGCTCAGGGATGGACAGCGCGCTGTTGTTGTACGACGGCACGAAGGCGATGTTGCGGTACCAGCCGCCCTCCTTGCCCGCGTGCACGCAGTGGCCCGCGGTCCACACCATGTTGGACTTGCCGGGGTTGGCCGGGTCCTTCACCACGGTCGCGGAGCAGACCATCGAGCCCTGCGGTCCGTCGAAGAACACCTTGCCGGCCTCGGCGGCGCTGGAGTGGTACGGAGCCTTCACAGCCTGCGCGTTGACCGGCGCGGGCGTCGGGTCGGTGACACCCTTGTCGCCCGAGATGTCATTGTCGACCGGCTTCTTCGGCGGCTTCTGGGCGTCGCGCATCCGGTCGGGGTCCCACAGGTCCTCGATGATCGGGTTGACGAAGTCCTTGGCCTCGCGGAGCCACTTGTCCTTGTCCCAGTTCTTCCACTCGCCGTTCCTCCACTTGTCCAGGTCGATCCCGCGCTCCTTGAGGCGGTCCTTGAGATCGTCCGGGATAGTGATCTTGTTGTCGGCGGGCTGGCTGGCAGGCGCGGTCGGCTTGTCGCCCGCGTTGTCTTCGCTCGGACCGCAGGCGGTGGCAGCCAGCGCGAGCACTGCGGCGATGGAAGCCGCTGCCAGCGTCGGGCGAATGGGTCGCATCTCTCGTATCCCCCTGGGACTTCAGAACTTTTCAGAACTCTTCGGAACACTTCGCACTGCACTTGCTCGTTGTGCATCCCGGCCGTGTCGCTGGGGCTGAAGTGCAGCCCCCCACTATGCCGGTGCCGATGGGGACGGCGTGCAGCAGGTCCGCGGTTCCGATCGCCGCAAGGATCTTCCTGCTGCCCGTGATCCACGGCCCGCAGCGTCGTTGGTACGTACGGGGGACACAGCGGTCAGCGTTCGGCGCCGGTCCACGGCGCGCGAGGCCCGTACCGATGTGCAACGCAACTGTTACAGCGGGAGGACCAACAGCCGTGGCCGTGACCGAACCTGCTGCGGCGGCGCTGTCCGTCGCACACGAGGGAATCCTGCGCAGACAGTCGCTGCGCGAGTCGGCAGCCCGCACCTATGCCCGCTCGCTCCCCATCGTCCCCGTACGGGCGCGGGGTCTGACGATCGAGGGCGCCGACGGCCGGCGCTACCTCGACTGCCTCTCCGGCGCCGGGACCCTGGCCCTGGGGCACAACCACCCCGTGGTCCTCGAGGCCATCAAGAAGGTCATCGACTCGGGCGCACCGCTGCACATCCTCGACCTCGCCACCCCGGTCAAAGACGCCTTCACCACCGAGCTGTTCGCCACGCTCCCGCCGCAGCTCGCCGACGACGCGCGCATCCAGTTCTGCGGTCCCGCCGGCACGGACGCGGTGGAGGCGGCCCTCAAACTGGTCCGCACGGCCACCGGTCGCCGGGGGCTGCTCGCCTTCACCGGCGCGTACCACGGGATGACGGCCGGCGCGCTCGACGCCTCCGGCGGCGCCACCGACGTACGCGTGACCCGGCTGCCCTTCCCACACGACTACCGCTGCCCCTTCGGCATCGGCGGCGAACGCGGCGCCGAACTCTCCGCGCGCTGGACCGAGAGCCTCCTCGACGACCCCAAGAGCGGGGTCCCCCAACCCGCCGGAATGATCCTGGAACCGGTCCAGGGCGAGGGCGGCGTGATCCCGGCGCCCGACGACTGGCTGCGCAGGATGCGTGAGATCACCGCCGCCCGCTCCATCCCGCTGATCGCCGACGAGGTCCAGACGGGCGTCGGCCGGACCGGCACCTTCTGGGCCGTCGAGCACAGCGGCGTCGTGCCCGACGTCATGGTCCTCTCCAAAGCCATCGGCGGCTCCCTTCCGCTGGCAGTGATCGTCTACCGGTCCGAGCTCGACGCCTGGCAGCCCGGCGCCCACGCCGGCACCTTCCGCGGCAACCAGCTCGCCATGGCGGCGGGCGCCGCCACCTTGGCGTACGTACGGGAGAACCGGCTCGCCGACCGGGCGGCCACCCTCGGCGCCCGCATGCTGGGCCAACTCCAGGGCCTGGCCGCGGCAGACCCGCGGATCGGCGACGTCCGCGGCCGCGGGCTCATGATCGGCGTCGAGCTCGTCGACCCGGACGCCACCGCCCCCGACGCCCTCGTCCCGCCGCCCGCACCCGCCTTCGCCGCAGCCGTTCAGCAGGAATGCCTCAACCGCGGGCTCATCGTCGAACTCGGCGGACGCCACTCCGGCGTCGTACGGCTGCTTCCCCCTCTCACTCTCACCGACGAACAGGCCGTGGCCGTCCTCGACCGCTTCGCCGACGCTCTGGCCTGCGCCGGACGCTCCACGCAACGCCGCACTGACAACGGGCAGTCGTACTGACCCCGGAACATCACAAGGAAGCCCCGTGAACTCCACCCCCGCCCCCGATGTCCCCGAGGCCGACGGCCGCCCTGCCGCCCACCACCGAGGAGGGGCAGGCACGCGCGTCCCCCTCACGGCCGAGACGGCCACCGTCCCCCGCCAGCAGACGGCCGGCCCCGGCGAGCACGCCACCCCCCTGCTGACCACCCCGGCCGCCGCCCGAGCGACCGAGCATCTCGACCACCCGGACCCCTGCCGCGCGGCGGACGGGGCGGCCGCCGAGAACCTGCTCCGCTGCTGGGTACGGGAGAACAACCTCGCCAGGCCCGACGGCGCCACCCTGCGCATCCCGCTGCACGCCAGCGGCACCGCGCTCCTGGTCCCCGTCCGCTACTGGTCGCCCGCCGGCTGGCACCGCTTCGGCCAGCCCTCCCTGGAAGGAGCGCTGCGGGACGCGTCCGGCGCCGACGCCGTCACCGTCGCCGCGCTGCTCGGCCGGGAAGCCGGCCAGAGCGAAGGCGTAGACCTGGTCGCCCGCGTCGCCGACTCCGTCCGGCGCACCGCCGACTTCATCGCCGACCGCCGGGAGCGCCCCGCGGCGGTGCCCGAGGCCGACCTCTTCCTCACCGCCGAGCAGTCACTCCTGCTCGGCCACCCGATGCACCCCACGCCCAAGAGCCGCGAAGGGCTCTCGGACGCCGAGATCCGGCTCTACTCGCCAGAGCTGTACGGCTCCTTCCCGCTGCACTGGATGGCCGTCGACCGCTCCGTCCTCGCGAGCGACTCCGCCTGGACCGAACACGGCCGCACCGTCCCGGCCGAGCAGCTCGCCACCCGGATCCTCGGGGACGTCCAGCTCCCCGACGGCACCGTTCCGCTGCCGCTGCACCCCTGGCAGGCCCGCGACCTGAAGCATCGCCCAGCCGTCGCCGCGCTTGTCGACGCAGGCCTCCTGCACGACCTCGGCCCCTCCGGCGATCCCTGGCACCCCACCTCCTCCGTCCGCACCGTGCACCTTCCCGGTGCGCCGGCCATGCTCAAGCTGTCTCTCGGCGTACGCATCACCAACTCCCGTCGTGAGAACCTCCGCAAGGAACTCCACCGCGGCGTCGAGGTCCACCGGCTGCTGCGCACCGGCCTCGCCAAGCAGTGGCAGGCGGCCCACCCCGGCTTCGACATCGTGCGGGACCCGGCCTGGCTGGCCGTGGACACCGCCGACGGCGAGCCCGTGGGCGGCCTCGACGTCATGATCCGCCACAACCCCTTCGGACTCGGGGACGACGCTGTCTGCATCGCGGGGCTGACCGCGCCCCGCCCCCTGCCGGGTCGCCCAGGAATGCACTCGCGCCTCGCCGACATCGTGGACCGGCTCGCCGCGCGCACGGGCCGCCCCATCGGCGCCGTCGCCGCCGAGTGGTTTCTGCGCTACCTCGACCACGTCGTACGCCCGGTGCTCTGGCTGGACGCCAACGCCGGGGTCGCCCTCGAAGCCCACCAGCAGAACACGCTGGTCATTCTCGACCCCGCCGGCTGGCCCGTCGGCGGCCGCTACCGCGACAACCAGGGCTACTACTTCCGCGAGTCCCGGCGCGCCGAGCTCGAGCACCGCCTTCCCGGCATCGGCTCCCGCAGCGACACCTTCGTCTCCGACGACGTCACCGACGAGCGCTTCGCCTACTACCTCGGCATCAACAACGTCCTCGGGCTGATCGGCGCCTTCGGAGCCCAGCGGCTCGCCGACGAGCGCGTACTCATCGCCGCCTTCCGCCAGTTCCTGACAGCCGCGACCAGCATCGGCTCGCCCCTGCCCGCGCACCTCCTCGACGCCGCCACGCTGCGGACCAAGGCCAACCTCCTGACCCGCCTCTGCGGCCTCGACGAGCTCGTCGGCCCGGTCGACACCCAGTCCGTCTACGTCACCGTCACCAACCCCCTTCGTTCCTGAAGGAACACAGACCCGACAGAACAGCGAGAGGAGAGCGCCACCATGCCTCCCACGGATGCCAGCACCGACATCGGCGCCGGACTCACCCCCCAGCTCGACGGGGGACCCGAGGACACCTTGGACCTGCGGCTTCCCGACGAGCTCCTCGCGCTGTTCCCACAGGACGACCTGACGGGCCCACCACGGCCGGCGGACGACGGCGCAGGCGATCTGCTGGACACCCCCGCCGAATGGGGTCCGGCCGACACCTCCGCCGGGGCCCTTCAGCTCGTCCCCGTACGCATCGAACGCGACCTTCCGCTGATCAGCCGCTGGATGAACGACCCCGCCGTCGCCGCCTTCTGGGAACTGGCGGGACCCGAGTCCGTCACCGCCGCCCATCTGCGCGCCCAGCTCGACGGAGACGGCCGCAGCGTCCCCTGTCTGGGCGTGCTCGGCGGAGTCCCCATGAGCTACTTCGAGATCTACCGAGCCGATCTCGACCCCCTGGCCAGGCACTACCCCGCCCGCCCCCATGACACCGGCATCCACCTCCTCATCGGGGGCGTCGCCGACCGCGGTCGGCGTCTGGGCTCGACCCTGCTCAGAGCCGTCGCCGACCTCGTCCTCGACCATCGGCCTCGCTGCGCACGCGTCGTCGCGGAACCCGCTCTCCGCAACACCCCCTCTGTGTCCGCCTTCCTGAGCGCCGGCTTCCGCTTCTCGGCGGAGGTCGAGCTCCCTGACAAACAAGCCGCCCTCATGGTCCGCGACCGCGCGCTTCGCAATCTCCTGTGAACGACCCGCTGTCTTACATACACCGCTCGACCCGCATCGGTTCCACTCGAGGAGTCCCCGTGCCGAAAGCCCCCGTATCCCACGACTCCGCTGACTCCGCGCAGCCGCCGGCGGTCCCCTTCACCCCGCGGGGGCTGAACACGGACAACTGGGACCGGGCGGCGAGCCGCCTCCTCGCCAAGATGATCGGCGAGTTCGCCTACGAAGGGATCATCGAGCCGGTCCCCTTCCCGGCATCCGGGCCGGCACCCGAATCCGCCGCCGCCTTACGGCCCCCCGGCCGCTACACCCTCGCGCTCGACGACGCCGACAGCCTCTCCTTCGAGGCCAAGCGCGGCGCGTACGGCAGCTGGCGCGTCGACCCCGAGACGATCACCTATCAGAGCGAGCCCTTCACCGACCCGCTCTCCTTCCTCGTCCGAGCCCGCCGCCTCCTCGAGCTCGACGGCGCGACGCTCGGTCACCTCCTGCGCGAGCTCACCGTCACCCTCGTCTCCGACACCGGGCTGGACGACACCGCGGTCACCGCCGCCGAACTCGCCGAACTCGGCTACGCCGATCTCGAAGGCCATCAGACAGGTCACCCCTGGCTCGTCCTCAACAAAGGCCGCATCGGCTTCTCCGCGGCCGACACGGCACACTGGGCGCCCGAGGCCCGGCGCGCCGCACGCCTCCCATGGATCGCGGTCAGCACCGACCTCGCCGCCTACCGCGGGGTCCCCGGACTCGCCGGCCCCGAAGACCTGTACGCGCGCGAACTGGACGCCGCGGTACGCGAGTCCTTCGACGCGGCGCTGCGCGCCAAAGGCCTCGACCCGGGCCGGTACCTGTTCCTGCCCGTGCACCCCTGGCAGTGGGACGAAGTGCTGCTTCCCCTCTTCGCCCCGGCCATCGCGCACGGCGACATCGTCCCGCTCCCCACCGACGGCGACCTGCGGCTGCCCCAGCAGTCCATCCGCACGTTCGTGAACGTCGACCGCGCCGATCGGCACACGGTCAAGCTGCCGCTGTCCATCCTCAACACCCTGGTCTGGCGCGGGCTGCCCACCGAGCGGACGCTCGCCGCGCCGGCCGTTACCTCCTGGGTGCACGGACTGCGCGACGCAGACCCCTTCCTACGGGAGGAATGCGGTGTGATCCTCCTCGGCGAGGTCGCCTCCGTCACCGTCGAGCACCCCCTCTACGACCGTCTTCCCGAGGCGCCCTACCAGTACAAAGAGCTCCTCGGCGCGATCTGGCGCGAGCCGCTGGAGCCTCGTCTCGCTCCCGGCGAGCGCGCCCGGACCCTCGCGTCGCTTCTGCACACCGACCCGCACGGCCGCGCCTTCACCGCGGAGCTGGTGACCCGCTCGGGGCTCGCGCCCGCCGTCTGGCTCCAGCGGCTCTTCGCGGCTCTGCTGCCTCCGCTGCTGCACTTCCTCTACCGCTATGGAACCGTCTTCTCGCCCCACGGCGAGAACGCCATCGTCGTCTTCGACGACCAGGACGTACCGGTCCGTCTCGCGATCAAGGACTTCGTCGACGACGTGAACGTCAGCGCCCAGCCGCTGCCGGAGCACGACGCGATGCCCGACGACGTACGCAGGATCCTGCTCACCGAGGAGCCGGCCTTCCTCACGCAGTTCATCCACGCCGGGCTCTTCGTCGGCGTCTTCCGCTTCCTCGCGCCGCTGTGCGAAGTGCAGCTGGGCGTGCCGGAGGACCGGTTCTTCACGCTCGTACGGGCGGAGATCCTGCGCCACCAGGCCCGCTTCCCGGAGCTCAAGGACCGCTATGAGATGTTCGACCTGCTCACACCGCGGATCGAGCGCCTCTGCCTCAACCGCAACCGGCTCCACCTCGATGGCTACCGCGACCGCCCCGAGCGCCCCCACGCCGCCGTCCACGGCAGCGTCGCCAACCCGATGAGCTCCCTGAGCCCTCCGGATGAGCCCATCTGTGATCGCGTTGTCAGTGCCGCCCCGTAGGGTGGACGCGCTATGACGAAGCCATCCCTCCCCGAGCTCCTTCACGCCGCCGTGACCGCCGTAGGCGGTGTGGAGCGGCCAGGCCAGGTCACTATGGCCGAGGCCGTCGCCGAAGCCGTCGACGACAATTCCCATCTCCTCGTCCAGGCCGGCACCGGCACCGGAAAGTCCCTCGGCTATCTGGTGCCCGCGCTGGCGCACGGGGAGCGCGTCGTCGTGGCCACGGCCACCCTGGCGCTCCAGCGCCAGCTCGTGGAGCGCGATCTCCCGCGGACGGTCGAGGCGCTGCATCCGCTGCTGCGCCGCCGCCCCGAGTTCGCCATGCTCAAGGGACGGTCGAACTACCTCTGTCTGCACCGCCTGCACGAGGGTGTTCCGCAGGAAGAGGAAGACGGACTCTTCGACCAGTTCGAGGCCGCCGCGCCGACCAGCAAGCTCGGTCAGGATCTGCTGCGGATGCGCGACTGGTCCGACGAGACCGAGACCGGGGACCGCGACGACCTGACGCCCGGCGTCTCCGACCGGGCGTGGGGACAGATCTCCGTCTCCTCCCGGGAGTGCCTGGGCGCGTCGAAGTGCGCGTACGGCGCGGAGTGCTTCGCCGAGGCCGCCCGTGAGCGCGCCAAGCTCGCCGATGTCGTCGTCACCAACCACGCGCTGCTCGCGATCGACGCGATCGAGGGCGCCCCGGTGCTCCCGCAGCACGAAGTGCTGATCGTGGACGAGGCGCATGAGCTCGTCTCCCGGGTGACCGGCGTCGCCACCGGCGAGCTCACCCCCGGGCAGGTCAACCGCGCGGTGCGCCGGGCCGCCAAGCTGGTGAACGAGAAGGCCGCCGACGCTCTCCAGACCGCGGCCGAGACGTTCGAGCGGCTGATGGAGCTCGCGCTCCCCGGCCGTCTCGAGGAGATCCCCGAGGATCTCTCGTACGCCCTGATGGCACTGCGGGACGCGGCGCGCACGGTCATCTCGGCCCTCGGCTCAACCAGCGACAAATCGGTCCAGGACGAGAACGCCGTGCGCAAGCAGGCCCTCGCCGCCGTCGAGAACATCCATGACGTCGCCGAGCGGGTCGTCCAGGGCTCGGAGTACGACGTCGTCTGGTACGAGCGGCATGATCGCTTCGGCGCGTCCCTGCGGGTGGCTCCGCTCTCCGTGAAGGGCCTGCTGCGCGAGAAGCTCTTCACCGAGCGCTCGGTGGTGCTCACCTCTGCCACCCTCAAGCTGGGCGGCGACTTCAACGGCGTCGGCGCGTCGCTCGGCCTCTCCCCTGAGGGGACGGAGGGAGAGGACGTTCCCCCGTGGAAGGGGCTCGACGTCGGCTCGCCGTTCGACTATCCGAAGCAGGGCATCCTCTATGTCGCCCGCCATCTGGCGACGCCGGGCCGCGAGGGGTCCCGCGGCGACATGATGGACGAGCTCGCCGAGCTGGTGGAGGCGGCCGGCGGTCGCACGCTCGGCCTCTTCTCCTCGATGCGAGCCGCCCAGGCGGCCGCCGAGGAACTGCGCGGCAGGCTCGACCATCCCATCCTGCTCCAGGGCGAGGAGACCCTCGGCGAGCTGATCAAGACGTTCGCGGGGGACCCGGAGACCTGTCTGTTCGGCACGCTCTCCCTCTGGCAGGGAGTGGACGTGCCGGGGCCCAGCTGCCAGCTGGTGGTCATGGACCGCATTCCCTTCCCGCGACCTGACGATCCGCTGATGAGCGCTCGCCAGAAGGCGGTGGAGGAGGCCGGCGGCAATGGGTTCATGTCCGTCGCCGCGACGCACGCGGCATTGCTGATGGCGCAGGGCGCGGGCCGTCTGGTCCGGGCCACGGGGGATCGGGGCGTCGTCGCCGTATTGGATCCTCGGTTGGCCAATGCGCGGTACGGCAGCTATCTGAAGGCCTCGCTGCCCGACTTCTGGTACACGACGGACCGCAATCAGGTGCGTCGCTCGCTGGCCGCGATCGACGCTGTGGCCAAGGCGGACGGGAAGTAGCCGTCAGGGTGCGGTAGCCGTCGCGTCCGGCAGGTCAGCAAGTCCGGAAGGTCGGGAAGATCCGGCAGGTCAGAAAGAAAGAAGGGGAGCGGGCGGAACGCACTCAGCGGTCCGCAGGTCCCACCCTGCCGCCGCGCCCGAGCGGGTGTTGCCGTGCGGTCCTGTCCGATCGGCGTGCAGTGGTGGCCGAGCCGGTGAGGGATCGCCCGGAGAAACGAGCGGCCCGCTGGAGCAGGGCCGGGCCCGAGCACAACAGGGCCCCGGGACCGGCGCAGTGGGTCCCGGGGCCCGGTCAGAGCCGGCGGGTGTGTCACACCCGCCGCAGCACCGCCACCACCTTGCCGAGGATGGTCGCCTCGTCGCCGGGAATGGGCTGGTACGCAGCGTTGTGCGGGAGCAGCCAGACGTGCCCGTTCTCCCGCTTGAAACGCTTGACCGTGGCCTCGCCGTCCAGCATCGCGGCCACGATGTCGCCGTTCTCCGCGACCGGCTGGCGGCGCACGGTCACCCAGTCCCCATCGCAGATGGCTGCCTCGATCATCGAGTCTCCGACGACCTTCAGCACGAACAGCTCTCCGTCGCCGACGAGCTGGCGGGGGAGCGGGAACACGTCCTCGACCGACTCCTCGGCGAGGATCGGACCGCCGGCCGCGATCCGGCCGACCAGCGGTACATACGACGCGGCGGGCTTGCCGGTCGTGTCGGTCGGCTGGTTGCTGGGCTGGTCGGAGCCGCGTACTTCATACGCCCGGGGGCGGTGCGGGTCCCTGCGCAGGAAGCCCTTCCGCTCCAGCGCCATCAGCTGGTGTGCGACGGAGGAGGTGCTGGAAAGTCCGACCGCCTGGCCGATCTCGCGCATCGACGGCGGGTATCCCCGCCGCTGCACGGAGTCACGGATCACCTCGATGACGCGCCGCTGCCGATCCGTGAGTCCAGAGCTGTCCGCCCGGATGCCTGGAGGTCGGCCGGGCAGCGAACGCGTGGGCTTGGGCCCCTCCGGGGTCGTGGCTGCGTCATTCATGGCATGCACCGGCTCGAATCGGTTCTGGGAGCGGTCCTGGGCAGTGATGGTGGCACTGTCTGCGGTGGTGGTCACGTCGGCCCCTCTCGAATGGTCTCCCTAGCTGGACAACGGTAGTTGGTTTCGAAAGGTTGCGCCAAACACACGTTCGAGTGAAAAATCGCAGATTGCCTGACGGTGAAAGCTGGCTGGGTGTATGTGCGAACGATCGAGTCGTAAGGCAATTCGGGCCATTACGGTAGCCTCACCGCCGGGACGCGCTGAGGCGGGGTAGTTCCCAGTCTCGCACCCGACGGCCCGAAATCCGTGGAGCCGCGCGCTCCCGCTACCCTCGTGCCCGTCCCTGAGGTCTCGCGCCCGGCTGCCGGCCGCCCGGCTGTCGGCGTTGCCGCGGGCGGGTTCGCCCTCGGGCGCGCACCCCGCCAGGCTCTCGCAGGGGCCCTCCGGCCCTGCGGTCCGGACCCCCGCAGGACTCCTTCGGGCGTCCTGCGCGTGCCGGTTCCGCGCCGCCGCGGCGGCTGTGCGAGGCTGCTTCGCGCGGCCTCGCCGCCCGGCGCGCGCCAGTACCGGCGCCGGAGGTGCGGCCCCCCGGCGACGGGGCGTCGCGGCCCGTGCGCGCCCGGTCTCCATGCCCGGCCCGCCCGACACGCGCTGCGCGGCCAAAGTGCCCCCAACCCCAGATCTAGTGGTTGGATTGTGCGTGTCGCCCACAAGTTGTGGTCCCCGGTCCGCCAAGCCCGTGGCCATCGCCTATGCTTGGGGCTGCTTCGGAGGGCTTCGACCAGTCGATCGAGGCTATTCAGTCGTGCTGTGAAGGAGGGTTGGGAGCCAATGCACTGCCCCTTCTGCAGGCACCCCGACAGCCGTGTCGTCGACAGTCGCACCACCGACGACGGAACGTCGATCCGGCGTCGCCGGCAGTGCCCCGACTGCTCCCGCCGCTTCACGACGGTGGAGACCGCCTCGCTGATGGTGGTCAAGCGCAGCGGCGTGACGGAGCCCTTCAGCCGTACCAAGGTCATCACCGGTGTGCGCAAGGCGTGCCAGGGGCGACCGGTCACCGAGGACGCCCTCGCCCAGCTCGGCCAGCGGGTCGAGGAGGCGGTGCGCGCCACCGGCAGCGCCGAGCTGACCACCCACGACGTGGGTCTGGCCATACTCGGCCCCCTGCAGGAACTCGACCTCGTCGCCTACCTGCGCTTCGCGTCCGTGTACCGGGCGTTCGACTCACTCGAAGACTTCGAGGCCGCCATCGCGGAGCTCCGCGAGCAACGGCCTCCTGCACAAGAGCGCGGAGCCGGCGAGACCCTCGAGGTCCCGGTGCCCGCCACCGCCGCCGACTGAGCGACACCGGCCGGGCGGCCCAGTCCCGCGCGAGCGGGCCGGCCGTCGGCCGACAGAGCGGCGACAAGACCTGTCGCGGGCGCTGCGCGGCGCGCACGACATCAGACACAGAACTGTGCCTCGGGAAGATCTGAGCACTTCAGGGCGTTTTTGCCCATGTATGGGAGGCGGCATGACCGAGACGACGAGCGGCCCGGCACGAGGTTCCCGAGCCAAGGGATCGAAGGCGAGCAAGGGCATGCGTATCGAGCGAATCCACACGACCCCCGGCGTGCATCCGTACGACGAGGTGGTCTGGGAGCGCCGTGACGTCGTCATGACCAACTGGCGCGACGGCTCGGTCAACTTCGAGCAGCGTGGCGTCGAGTTCCCCGACTTCTGGTCGGTTAACGCGGTCAACATCGTCACCAGCAAGTACTTCCGCGGGGCCGTCGGCACCCCGCAGCGCGAGACCGGTCTCAAGCAGCTGATCGACCGGATCGTGAAGACGTACCGGAAGGCCGGCGAGGAGCACGGCTACTTCGCCTCGCCCGCCGACGCCGAGATCTTCGAGCACGAGCTGGCGTACGCCCTCCTGCACCAGGTCTTCAGCTTCAACTCGCCGGTGTGGTTCAACGTCGGCACGCCCCAGCCGCAGCAGGTCTCGGCCTGCTTCATCCTGGCCGTCGACGACTCCATGGAGTCGATCCTCGACTGGTACAAGGAAGAGGGCATGATCTTCAAGGGCGGCTCCGGCGCCGGCCTGAACCTCTCCCGCATCCGCTCCTCCAAGGAGCTGCTCTCCTCCGGCGGCAACGCCTCCGGCCCGGTCTCCTTCATGCGGGGCGCCGACGCCTCCGCAGGAACGATCAAGTCGGGCGGCGCGACGCGCCGCGCGGCCAAGATGGTCATCCTCGACGTCGACCACCCCGACATCGAGGGCTTCATCGAGACCAAGGTGAAGGAAGAGGAGAAGATCCGCGCGCTGCGCGACGCGGGCTTCGACATGGACCTGGGCGGCGACGACATCACGTCCGTCCAGTACCAGAACGCCAACAACTCCGTCCGCGTGAACGACGAGTTCATGAAGGCCGTCGAGTCCGGCGGGAAGTTCGGCCTGCGCGCCCGGATGACCGGAGAGGTCATCGAGGAGGTCGACGCCAAGTCGCTCTTCCGCAAGATGGCCGAGGCCGCCTGGGCCTGTGCCGACCCCGGCATCCAGTACGACGACACGATCAACCACTGGCACACCTGCCCGGAGTCCGGTCGTATCAACGGCTCGAACCCCTGCAGCGAGTACATGCACCTGGACAACACCTCGTGCAACCTGGCCTCGCTGAACCTGATGAAGTTCCTCAAGGACGACGGTCTGGGCAATCAGTCCTTCGAGGTCGAGCGCTTCGCCAAGGTCGTCGAGCTGGTCATCACGGCGATGGACATCTCGATCTGCTTCGCCGACTTCCCGACGAAGAAGATCGGCGAGAACACCCGCGCCTTCCGCCAGCTGGGCATCGGCTACGCCAACCTGGGCGCCCTGCTCATGGCGACCGGCCACGCGTACGACTCCGACGGCGGCCGCGCGCTCGCCGGCGCGATCACCTCGCTGATGACCGGCACCTCGTACAAGCGCTCCGCCGAGCTGGCCGCGGTCGTCGGCGCCTATGACGGCTACGCCCGCAACGCCGAGCCGCACCAGCGCGTCATGAAGCAGCACTCCGACGCCAACGCCGTGGCCGTCCACGTGGACGACCTGGACAGCCCGATCTGGGCCGCCGCCACGGAGGCCTGGCAGGACGTGCTCCGTCTCGGCGCGAAGAACGGTTTCCGCAACGCCCAGGCGTCGGTCATCGCGCCCACCGGAACCATCGGTCTCGCGATGTCCTGCGACACCACCGGCCTCGAGCCCGACCTCGCCCTGGTCAAGTTCAAGAAGCTGGTCGGCGGCGGCTCGATGCAGATCGTCAACGGCACCGTCCCGCAGGCCCTGCGCCGCCTGGGCTACCTGGAGGAGCAGATCGAGGCGATCGTCGCCCACATCGCCGACCACGGCAATGTGATCGACGCGCCCGGTCTGAAGACCGAGCACTACGGGGTCTTCGACTGCGCTATGGGCGAGCGCTCCATCTCGGCCATGGGCCACGTCCGGATGATGGCGGCCATCCAGCCGTGGATCTCCGGCGCGCTCTCCAAGACCGTGAACCTCCCCGAGACGGCCACCGTCGAGGACGTCGAAGAGGTCTACTTCGAGGCGTGGAAGATGGGCGTCAAGGCGCTCGCGATCTACCGCGACAACTGCAAGGTCGGCCAGCCCCTCTCCGCCAAGAAGAAGGAGCAGGAGAAGGCTGAGGTCACCGAGAAGGCCGAGGAGACGATCCGGGCCGCGGTCGAGAAGGTCGTCGAGTACCGCCCGGTCCGCAAGCGTCTCCCCAAGGGCCGTCCCGGCATCACCACCTCCTTCACGGTGGGCGGCGCCGAGGGCTACATGACCGCCAACTCCTACCCGGACGACGGTCTCGGCGAGGTCTTCCTGAAGATGTCGAAGCAGGGCTCCACGCTCGCGGGCATGATGGACGCCTTCTCCATCGCCGTGTCGGTGGGTCTGCAGTACGGCGTGCCGCTGGAGACGTACGTCTCGAAGTTCACGAACATGCGCTTCGAGCCGGCCGGCATGACGGACGACCCGGACGTGCGGATGGCGCAGTCGATCGTCGACTACATCTTCCGCCGCCTGGCGCTGGACTTCCTGCCCTTCGAGACGCGCTCGGCGCTCGGCATCCACTCGGCCGAGGAGCGTCAGCGTCACCTGGAGACCGGTTCGTACGAGCCGACGGACGAGGAGATGGACGTCGAGGGCCTGGCCCAGTCCGCCCCGCGTCACCAGGAGACGCTGAAGGCCGTCGCCGCCCCGAAGGCCGAGGTCCCGGCCCCGAAGCAGGCGCACACCTCCGCGGAGCTCGTCGAGATGCAGCTGGGCATCAGCGCGGACGCCCCGCTGTGCTTCTCCTGCGGTACGAAGATGCAGCGGGCAGGCTCCTGCTACATCTGCGAGGGCTGCGGCTCGACCAGCGGCTGCAGCTGAATCTAGGCGCCCACCAGGCGTGAATCGCCTGGTCAGAGCGGGGAGTCTCCGACTCCCCGCTCCCGCTATGTCGGTTGCATTCGAGGCAACTGCTCAGGGGGCTTTCCCAGCCTCCGACGCGACCCGGGCCCGGGCCCGCTCGATGTCGTTGATATGGGTCTCCGTCCACTGGCGGAGCGCGCTGATCGGCCCAGCGAGGCTGCGGCCCAGCTCCGTCAGGTCGTACTCGACCCGGGGCGGAATGGTGGGATACACGGTGCGGGCGACGAACCCGTCGGCTTCGAGGCCGCGCAGCGTCTGAGTGAGCATCTTCTGCGACACGCCCTCGATGCGCCGACTCAAGTCGGTGTACCGCAGGGTGCCTTCCAGGAGGGCGTCCACGACCAGAATGGTCCACTTGCCCGAGATGTGGTCGAGGACCTGGCGTGTCGGGCACTTCGCGGAGTAGACATCGGCCGGCAGCCCGGACGATTCCACAGTGGTCTTCATGCGGGGAGAGTAACGCACTAAATAGTGCCCTCTTCCCGATGGAGAGCGACTCTCCAATAGTGAGTGACATGACGAGTCCCACGATGTCTGTCGCAGAAGCGATCCGCACCCGCCGCACCGTCCGCCACTATCTGCCCGACCCGATCCCGAAGACCACGCTCGACGCGCTTCTCGGTCTCGCCGTTGAGGCCCCCACCAGCTGGAACCTGCAGGACCGGTCGATCGTCGCGGTGTCCGCAGACGAGGGCCGTGCGGGACTGGCATGGGCCACGGGAGGCCAGCCCCAGCCGCAAGAGGCTCCGGTCGTACTGGTCTTCGTCGCCGAGCCTCAGTCCTGGCGTGATGACCACAGCGACGTCTACGAGCAGGCGCTGCGCAGCGGAGCGTGGAACGACGAGTTCGTCGCGATGTTCTCCGCCGCGGCACGGGCGTTCCAGGAGGATCTCGACCAGCGGGGTCTGCTCCGGGAGTACGCGGTCAAGGACGCCATGATCGCGGCCTCCTTCGTGATGCTCGCCGCTACGGAGATGGGCCTGGCGACCTCGCCCATGAACGGCTGGGACGAGGCGAAGGTGAAGAAGGTGATCGGGATCGGCGACCGTGACGACCTGGCCATCGCCCTGTTGGTGTCGGTCGGCTACCCGGCGCAGGACCAGCGCCACCCAGGTCGGCGTGCCCGGGAGCGCAATGTCTTCCACGAATCGTACGGGGCCGACGGGGCGGGCGATACTGCGCGCCAGGGATAGGCGACCTGCACCAGTATCGGAGAGCGGACACAGGGGCGTCGGCAGCGTGCCGACGCCCCTGTGGCGTGCCCGGGCGCGCGCCGCGGCCTCCAAGGCTCAAGCGCTGGTGACCGGGCTGAGGGGTTCGAGCGATCAGTGAGTACTGTCGCCCGTCAGCTGCTGCCCATCACCGCGATGAACGCCTGAGGGTCGGCGTCGAATCCGCGGACGGACGCGCGGAACTCCCACTCGCCCGACGCGCTGCGCGTGAACGCGCCGACGACCGCGGCGGTCGCCTCCCCGAGGCCGGCGAAGTCCTCCTGTCCCAGCTCGTCGTGGCCCTCCAGAACCCGCACCAGCGGATTGGCTATGTCGCCGAACTGCTTGCGGCCGTCGCGCTGCTGAATGACCACGCCCACGACGACGCGTCCATAGACGCCCGCCAGTCGGTCGAACTCCAGGGTCATGACCTCGTCGGAGCCGAAGCCCTGGCCGGTGCGGCTCTCCCGGGTCAGGGTGATCGTGCCGTCGGGCGACCGGCTGTCGTAGTGCACGACGTACGACGGCGGTCCATAGAGGGCGTCCGCGGTGTACGTCGCCGCGACGATGTCGAGATCGTGGGCCGCTTCGCCGATGGGACTGGGATCCCACCTGAGCGTCACCTCGGCCCTGCGGACCCCCTTGTTGAGACTGCTCACCTGATTCCCCTTCCCCGTAGCGGCACAACCGGCAGGTGCTTCACGCCGGTTGACCATGCTGTCACGACCAGGCTCCCGCATAGGAGGGCCCGGCGTCCGCTCAGTGCGGAATGCGGCGCGGTGGCCGCTGTCGTACGACGTCGTCGCGGAAGGCGGCTATAGCGCTGCTGACCTGGCGTATCAGATGCGTGTCCTCGATCTGGTCCAGGTACAGACAGCGGCGAGCCAGGCCCTCCAGTTCGAAGGCGAAGTAGATCGACATCAGAGGATTGATGAAGAGCTCGCTGCCGCGGGTGCGCGAGGTGAACTGCACGTCTCCGAAGGCGCCCTGGACCGCGGCGGCTATAGAGCCGTTCACGATGCTCGGATGGTCGGGCGTGTGGTCCTGCGCGTGCGCCACCGCGTCGACGAAGAGCGCGCCCTCCCGTGTCGCGCGTGGCACCGAGAAGGCGCCGAGATACGCGCCGTCGGCCTCGAGCGCGGCGATGTTCTCCAGGACCAGGCCGTGGCTGACTCCGTGGTATGCGTCGACCCCGAAGCCCAGGGAGAGGACGAGGCGCTGCGGCCCGTCGATGCCATGGAGGGCGGCGACGCTGGTCAGGTCCTCCTCGGGGGTGCCGAGTCCGGACTCGTCACCGCGCATGAGGATGTCCGTGCCGCCGTCCACGAGGACGACGGCGTCGATCTCGTACCGCTCGATCAGAGCGCGGTAGGCCGCCCGCAGGGGCTGTACGCCGACCCGTGCGAATGCGTGGACCGTGCTGCGATAGCCATGGAGCTCCAGCCACTGGGCGAGGGTGCGCTCCGGGAAGTACGGCTGGTGGAGCGCTGTCTGGGGCGTGACGACGGCCACGTCGGGCGCCAGCCAGTCGTCTATGGGCAGCCCCTCGATCGCGCTGAACGTGAGGTTGGCCAGATGGACCTCTTTGCCCTGGTGAAGGAGGGAGAGAGCGGCGGGCAGGCCCGCGTACACGTCGAATCCGCCGCCCGCGCCCGCGATGAGGATGCGCTCGGCGGATTCGAGCCGGGAGAAGAAAGGGTTTGTGTGCAGCGCCGTCATGGTGATCATTGTGCTAGGCCGGGGCGACGAGAGCGCCGGCGAATTTCACGGGGGCGGACAGCATGACGTGGAACAGCGAAGACCTGGACCTGGACGCCTACTTGGCGCGGATCGGGTACGAGGGGGAGCCGGCGCCGGACCTGGAGACGCTGCGAGCGCTGCAACGGGCGCATGTGGCCGCGATCCCGTTCGAGAACCTCGAGGTGGCGCTCGGCCATCAGGTGCCCCTCGATCTGAAGAGCCTCCAGGCCAAGCTCGTCGGAAGGCGGCGCGGCGGCTACTGCTACGAGCAGAACTCCCTCTTCGCCGCCGTCCTGGAACGGATCGGATTCACCGTGGCCGGGCGTGGTGCCCGCGTCCGCGCGAACGGCGCCGCGCTGCGCCCGGTGACCCACGCGGTCCTCGCGGTCACGGTGGAGGACCGACTCTGGCTCGCGGACACGGGATTCGGCGCGCAGGGCATCACGGAGCCGATGCCGTTGCAGGACGGCGCGCAGGTCGAGCAGGGCGGATGGAGCTATGGGATACGCGTCGAGAGCGAGGGGATCCACGTACTGACCACACTCGGCGCCGAGGGGTGGTCCGACCTGTACGCCTTCTCTCCGCAGACGCTCTACCCCGCTGACTTCATGGTGATGAACCACTACAGCTCCAGCCACCCGCAGTCCCGGTTCGTCGGCCAGGTCGTCGCGCAGCGCCCCGGGCGCGAGGTGCGCACTGCGCTCGTACGGGACGGGCTGACCCTCTCCCGTCCGGACGGAACGGTCGAGCGGCGCAGCGTGCCGGTGGACGAGCTGATCGCCGTGCTCGCGGGGACGTTCGACATCGAACTGGATGCCGCCGAGGCGGCCGCGCTGGTACGAGTGCACTCCGCCGGAGAGTGACCCGGGCCACTCTCCTGGCCGTACGATGGCGCGGTGCTGGTCAAGTGGATTCGCTGCACCGTGGTGGACCGTCGAGGGTTCGAGCGGGGACAGCGGAAGTGGGCGGGGCTGCTGGGTGAGCCGGGATTCCGGGGACAGGGCGGAGGATGGAGCAGGGAGCGGCCGCACGTCGCTCATATCTTCGCGTTCTGGGAGAGCCGGGCGTTCTACGACTCGTTCATGGCGCGCTCCCACGACCGGCTGGCGGCCGGACAGTCGGGGACGTTCAAGGACATGCAGGTGAAGCTGTTCGAGTACCGCTTCGATGTGAAGACCGGGTTCGAGCCGCGGTTCGGCGACGTGGACGTGGTCCGCGTCGCCCACTGCCAGGTCCGCCAGGACCGGGTCGAGCACTTCGCGCTGATGCAGGAGAAGGTGTGGAACCCGGCGATGGCGGGTTCGCCGGGGATGGTGCGCGGGCTGTTCGGCGAGGCGCCGGGGAACGAGTTCCTGGTGATGTCGATGTGGCAGTCGGTCGCCGAGCACGGGAAGTACCGCAGGGAGCGCGTGGAACGGCTGCTGCTGCGTGCGCAGACAGAGGCGGACGTGGCAGCGCTGGCCGGCGACGTCGTGGAGCTGGAAGCGTCCTGGACGGTGTGACGAGGGCCATGGGCGGCGCCACGGGACTCCGCTGACCGGCGGAGTCCTCGGCCGGCACGGCGATACGTCGGCCGGCCCGGCCGCCTGACCGAGGGCGCGTACCCCGGATGCGCTCGGGTCGACTGCTCGGCCGCCGCCGGACCGATCTATGGTCGGGACATGGCAAGACCGCGACGCATCGTCCTCGTCCGGCACGGCGAGTCGGAGGGGAACGCCGATGACACGGTGTACGAGCGCGAGCCCGACCACGCGCTGCAGCTGACCGCGACCGGCTGGCAGCAGGCCGAGGAGACCGGGGCGCAGCTCCGCGAGCTCTTCGGGCGCGAGCGCGTCAGCGTCTATGTGTCGCCTTATCGACGCACGCATCAGACCTTCCAGGCGTTCGCCTTCGACCCGGAGCTGGTGCGCGTCCGCGAGGAGCCGCGCCTGCGCGAGCAGGACTGGGGGAACTGGCAGGACCGGGACGACGTACGGCTGCAGAAGGTGTACCGGGACGCCTATGGGCACTTCTTCTACCGCTTCGCCCAGGGAGAGTCGGGCGCGGACGTGTACGACCGGGTGGGGGCGTTCCTGGAGAGCCTGTACCGCAGCTTCGAGTCCCCGGATCACCCGCCGAACGTTCTGATCGTCACCCATGGACTGACGATGCGGCTGTTCTGCATGCGCTGGTTCCACTGGTCGGTGGCGCAATTCGAGTCGCTGTCCAATCCGGGGAACGCCGAGACCCGGATGCTGGAGCTCGGCGAGGACGGGCGCTACGCGCTTGACCGGCCGTTCGAGCAGTGGCGTACCCCTGAGCCGTACGGCGTCACCGGATAGAGTGGCAGGGAGATGACCGCTGACTCCTCACGCGACCGGCGTTTCGAACGCGCCCTGGACAGCCTGCGCGGACTGTCCGTGGGAGACGCCTTGGGCTCCCAGTTCTTCGTTCCCTCGAACTATCCACTGCTGAAGCGGCGCGAGCTGCCGAGCGGCCCCTGGCAGTGGACCGACGACACCGAGATGGCCTGCTCGGTACTCGCCGTGCTCGCCGGCCACGGGCGGGTGGAGCAGGACGCTCTCGCCCGCTCCTTCGCCGAGCACCACGACTTCGACCGCGGCTACGGCCCCGCGGTCAACCGGATGCTCCGGCTGATCCGGGAGGGCGGCGACTGGCGAGAGCTGGCCGCCGCGCTCTTCAAGGGGCAGGGGTCGTGGGGCAACGGCTCCGCGATGCGGATCGCGCCGCTGGGCGCCTGGTACGCCGACGACCCCGAGCAGGCCACGCACCAGGCCGAGATCTCCTCCTACACCACCCACCAGCACCGTGAGGCCGTCGTGGGCGCTATGGCGGTCGCCGCGGCCGCGGCGCTGGTCGCCGCCCCGGAAGGGCCGCCGGAGCCCGGTGCGCTGCTCGACCAAGTGATCGCGCTCGTGCCGCGCAGCGCGGTCGGGGCGGGTCTGCGGCGGGCGCGGGACATGCTCGACTACAACGACGCCGGGACGGTCGCCGCCGTGCTCGGCAGCGGCCGGCGCACCAGCGCGCATGACACGGTGCCGTTCGCCCTGTGGTCCGCGGCTCGGGCGCTGGGGGACTTCGAACGGGTCTTCTGGACGACGGCCCAGGTGGGCGGCGACGTCGACACGACCTGCGCCATCGCGTGCGGAGTGGTGTCGGCGGGCAAGGGCGGGCAGCCGCCCGCGCAGTGGCTGGAGCAGACCGAGTCGCTCCCGGGGTGGCTGCCGGACCGAGCAGCCTGAGGCTCGTCTATGGAGGGGCCGTCCGTCGGCGCCGGTGGCTGTGCGCGGAGCCAGTCGTCGAGGGCGGCCGTAGGGAAGCCGCCCTCTGCGGGACGTCATGGATGCCGGGTACGGGCCGTGTCCCCGGCACACGGCCCGTACCCGGCATCCGGACGGAGCGGACCAACGCTCAGGCCGCGTGGCCGCCGGCGCCCGCCGCCCCGCTGAGCGCCTCCAGGTCGCTCTTGCGCACCCGTACGACGAACACCGCGGTCAGCACCGCGAGGCCGACCAGGCCGACCCCGGCCCAGAACGCCGTGGCGATGCCCTCCGCGAGGACCTGGTGCCCCCAGGGCGCCGGCATCTCGTGGGTCTTGGCGAAAGCTTCCTTCTGCGCCGGCGTCGATTCGGCGAGGAACGACGGCATCTGCCGTTCCGCTTCCTCGCGGCTGGCCGTGCTGAAGACGGTCATCAGAATCGACAGACCAAGGGAACCTCCCACCATCTGTGTTGCGTTGAGCAGACTGGAGGCCGCGCCCGACTCGTGCTGTGCGACGCCGGAGACCGCCGTGAGCGTCGCCGTCACGAACACCAGTCCCATGCCGAATCCGAAGAGCAGCATCGGCCCGAGCACTCCGCCCAGGTACGAGCTGCCCGGGTCGAGCGCGGTCAGCCACGCTATGCCGCCCCCGGTGAGCGTCGCGCCTGCGGCGAGGAACGGCTTGGGGCCGAGCACGGGCAGCAGCTTCGAGGAGATTCCGGCGGCGGTCACGATCATCACCGTGACGGGAAGGAAGGCGAGGCCGGCGGAGATGGGGCTGTAGTCCAGCACGTTCTGCACGAAGAGAACGATGAAGAAGAACATGCCGAACATCGCCGCGGCCAGGCTCATCATGATCACGTACGTGCCGGAGCGGTTGCGGTCGGCGAACATCCGCAGCGGAGTGATCGGCTCCCGGGCCCGCTGCTCGATCACCACGAAGGCGGTCAGCAGCACGATCGCCGCGGCGAAGGCGCCCAGGGTCAGTCCGTCGCTCCAGCCGTCCTCGGAAGCCCGGATGAAGCCGTAGACGAGGGACGCCATGCCGACGGTCGAGGTGAGTGCGCCCAGGACGTCGAACCGGCCCGAGTTGCGTTCGGACTCGTCGATGAACACCGGAGCCAGGACCGCGATCAGGACGCCGATCGGCAGGTTCACATAGAAGACCCAGCGCCAGTCCAGCCACTCGGTGAGCATGCCGCCGGCGAGCAGACCGATCGCCGCGCCGCTGGCCGAGACCGCCGCGAAGATGCCGAAGGCCCGGTTGCGCTCGGGGCCCTCGCGGAACGTCGTGGTGATGAGCGCCAGCGCCGTCGGCGAGGCGATCGCGCCGCCGACGCCCTGGAGCGCGCGGGCCGCGAGCATCTGCCAGGGCTCCTGCGCGACCCCGCACAGCAGCGAGGCGAAGGTGAAGAGCAGCACGCCGAAGACGAACACCCTCCGGCGGCCGAGTATGTCGCCGGCCCGGCCCCCGAGCAGCAGCAGGCCGCCGAAGGTGAGGGTGTAGGCGTTGACCACCCAGGAGAGCTGGGTCGTGGTGAACTCGAGCGCTCCTTGGATGTGCGGTAGAGCGATGTTCACAATCGTCGTGTCGAGGACCACCATGAGCTGCAGGGCGGCGATGACGGTCAGTGCGATACCCGGGCGGCCCTGCTTGCGGGCCGCTCCGGGTGTGGCTGGAGCTTCTAGCTGAGAGGTTGTCACTATGGGTCCCCCACAAGTGCGTTAGTGAACGCAACCGTTCACTGTGCCGTCAACCGTAGAGAATCCCCGTCAGTGAACGCAAGCGTTCACTAGACCTCCAGTCCCCAACGGAGAGAAGAACATGGCCACTTCGCGCTGGACCGGCACGGCAGAGACGTCCTCGGTCTCGCTGCGCCGGCGAGGACCAGTGCTGGAGCGCGCGATCCTCGATGCCGCTCTGGAGCAGCTGAGCACGGTCGGCTGGAGCGGGCTCACCATGGAGGGCGTCGCAGCCGGAGCGCAGACCGGGAAGGCCGCCGTCTACCGGCGCTGGCCGTCGAAGGAGGACCTCGTCGCGGACGCGCTGCAGGCCGGACTGCCCGCGCTCGACGAGGCCCCCGATCACGGCAGCATCCGCGAGGACCTCTTTCAGCTCTGTCGGCGGCTCCGGGACGCCCTGTACTCCAGGTCCGGCTTTGCACTGCGCTCAGTGATTCACGAGTGCGACTCCATCACCGCCGAACGGTTCCACGGCGTGATCGTGCGACGGCTGATCGAGCCGTCGAATCAGCTCTTCCGCGAGGTGGTGAGCCGTGGTGTCGAACGTGGCGACGTACGCCCCGGGGTTGCGGGCGACCTTGTCTTCGATGTGATTCCAGGGCTGATGATGTACCGATCGAAGGTGTGCGGCAGCGAATGGCCGGACCGCGACATCGCGGAGATGATCGACCAGGTCATGGTCCCGCTCCTCTCGTCACGAGCCGGCTGACGCCGGCTCGACGGAGCGCCTCGACGGACTGCCTCGACGGTCATCGGGAACCGGTACGGCAGCTTCCGAGGACCCGCGGGCCGGCCAGCGGAAACTCGTGACCCGAATCCGGTTGTCGTGGGTGGGGTGAGGCGGCGTAACCTTGCTGGCGCCATGCCGTACGAACCACCCACCCACACAGTCGAGCGCTCGATCCGAGCCACCACCGGCGCCAAGATCGTCGCTGGTGTCGACGAAGTCGGACGCGGGGCGTGGGCCGGTCCCGTCACGGTGTGCGCCGCGATCACGGGGCTGCGCCGACCGCCCGCCGGACTCACCGACTCCAAGCTGATCACCCCGAAGCGCCGCGAGGAGCTGGCTGGGCTGCTGGAGGGGTGGGTCACGTCGTACGCGCTGGGGGACGCGTCGCCCGAGGAGATCGACGAACTCGGGATGACCGCGGCGCTGCGACTGGCCGCCGTCCGCGCGCTGGAGGCGCTGCCCGTGCGTCCGGACGCCGTCATCCTCGACGGCAAGCACGACTACCTGGGCCTGCCCTGGCAGGTCCGTACGGTGATCAAGGGGGATCAGTCCTGCGTCGCGGTCGCGGCCGCCTCGGTGATCGCCAAGGTGCGCAGGGACGCGATGATGGCCGAACTCCACGGGGACTTCGCCGACTTCGGCTTCGCGGCCAACGCCGGCTACCCGTCGCCTGTGCACAAGGCGGCGCTGGCGGAATGGGGGCCCACGCCGCACCACCGGCTCTCCTGGGCCTATCTCGACGCGCTGCCCCGGTGGCGGCATCTCAAGAAGGTCCGCATCTCCGCCGAGGCGGCCGCACTGGAAAGCGGGGGCCAGCTCGGCTTCGAATTCTGAACCGCCAGATCAACGGCGTCATCGCACTTATGTGCCCACCCGCCGATGCGTTCCGCACCGGCGTTTGATAGACATCCACTCATGCCTCTCACTCCCGAGGAGCCTCAGATTCACGAGAGCGCCCAGGGTCCCCGCGCCACTCCGGCCGCAGGCCGCACCGCGCCGACCCCTCGCCCCGTACCCGGTCCGCGTTCCGCGGCCTCGCCGCGTCCCGGACACCCGGGCGCCGGTCCGGCCAGGCCAGCGCCCCCGGCGCAGCGCGCGCACACCTCTGCCGGGAAGCCTCAGGCGACCCGGCCGGAGACCCGTTCCGTGCCACAGATCCAGCTGATCCCCGCCCCGGCGGACGGCGCCGTCGATGCCGCCGACGAGGCGATCGACCTGCTGCTCGACTCCGGCCGCGCCCCCGGCGACGTCCTCATGCTCACCACCGGAGAGCAGCACCCGTGGGCCGCCCACGAGCTCTCCTTCGGCGAGGACGCCTACTGGGCTCAGCACGACGCCGGCGACGACGTCTTCTACCTGGACGCAGCCGCGGTCGACCGGGCATCGGCCCGGCCTGTGGTGGTCGTCGCGGTCAACGGAGGCGCCGACGGCGCCGCCGCCCGCGCGCTGCCCGCGGCCATGGAGAAGGCGACCACGCTGCTGATCGTGTGCGGCGACCCCAAGCGGATCAACGCCGTGCTCGGCGCGGGCGTCTGAGCCCACGTCCTCGACCGGCCCCACGGCCGGTCGAGCGCCGGCTGCCTGGTCGTGCGGGCAGCCGGACGAGGGTGCCGCTCAGCGTGCCGCCGTGCGCCGGAGTGCTTCTGCCGCGCCACTGGCCGTCCGCAGCGGGCGCGCGTCCATGTCGGCTCCGGCGTCGGCCAGATCGCCCGGCGGCGACATGGAGTCGGGCCGACGGCCTCCCCGGCCCTCGCCCAGCACCTGCCACCCGCCGCGCGTCAGCGTGATGTAGGCGCCGCAGCGCAGCCCGTGCAGGGTGCAGGCGTCCCGCAGCCCCCACATCCACGCGCCGTCCTCCTCCGTCCAACGCTCGTCGCCCTCACGGCAGTAGAGGAGCACGGCCGTGCGCACGGGCGTGCGACGGCGCAGGTCGTGTGGGATGACCCGGCGCAGATGCGCCAGCAGGACGTTCCGGAACTCCCAGCCGTCGGCGGGCGTGGAGCGGCGGGTGAACGAGGCGCTGGCCGCCAGCCGCTCTTCATGGTCGAGCACGGCGACGACAGCGGTCGCCGGCGCCGGACGGTGGCGGGAGTGCAGTCCGCTGACCACCTCACGCGGGTTGCGCAGCAGGGGGATTCCGGCTGCCGCCCACTCGGCGGGCTCGAGCATCCTGGCGAGGCGGCTGGCGGAATTGGCCGACGTGTTGAGCGAAGTGGCTGCGGACGAGGCGAATCCGAAGGTCACGGTCCTCCCTTCGGATACACGCCCGCTAAGCGGGCAGGGTCGGGTGAGGGCGCACCACGGCACAGCCCTTCGGGGCCGCGAACGAGCCGTGCGGGGAGCATTCCAATTCTTGCTGCCCCATGGGCGTGCGGCAACGAGCAATTTGGCGTCACCGGCGGGAATCGGCGGGTATGACTCTCATATCCCTGCCCCGCCGGGCCTCAACTGATCCCTCCAGTCACGCCTGGACGGCGAGGACCAGCGGAAACACCCCCTTCGCACCAGACCTGCGCAGCAAACGCGCCGCCACCGCGAGCGTCCAGCCGCTGTCCGACCAGTCGTCTACCAGCAACACCGGACCATCGGCCGCCGCCAGCGCCTGGGCCAGCTGCTGCGGCACGGTGAAGGCCTCGTGCAAGGCCCTCACCCGCTGAGCGCTGTTGGTGCGAGAGATCCGCTCCTCCAGCGCCTGAGGCGCGTACTCCACGGAGCCCAGCAGGGGCATCCGGCCGACCTCGGCGATCCGCCCGCCGAGGGACCCCACCAACTGAGGCTTGCTGCGCGAGGCGACGGTGACCACGCCGACGGGGCGCGGCGGAGCGTCCGCGGACCCCGACGCCCAGCCTCCGGGACCCTTCGCCCAGTCGGCGAGCACGGTCACCACGGCGTTCACCACGTCGTCCGTCACCGGAGCGTCCGGTGTCTGCGGTGCGAGCATCGGCCGCAGCCGGTTGCCCCAGCCGATGTCCGAGAGTCGCCCCAAAGCCCGTCCTGAGGACGCCTGCTCCCCTTCGGGGATGCGGCCCTTGAGATTGACGCCCACCGCCACCAGCCCGGTCGGCCACATCTTGCGGGGCTCCACCTCGACGCCTGGCCTGCCCAGCTCCCCGCGCGCGGCGTCCAGGGCGGTCGCCGACACCTTGTCGCTGAACCTGGCCCCCGAGCAGTTGTCGCAGCGACCGCACGGCGCGGCTTCCTCGTCGTCCAGCTGCCGCCGCAGGAACTCCATTCGGCAGGCGGCCGACCGCGCGTAGTCCCGCATCGCCTGCTGCTCCGACTCCCGCTGGCGGGCGACCCAGGCATAGCGATCGGAGTCGTACGACCAGGGCTGGCCGGTCGTGGTCCAGCCGCCCTTCACACGGCGCACCGCACCGTCCACGTCGAGCACCTTGAGCATCGTCTCCAGCCGCGTGCGCCGCAGCTCGACGAGCGGCTCGAGCGCGGGCAGCGAGAGAGGCCGGTCCGCCTGCGCGAGGACGTCCAGGGTGCGCCGGACCATCTCCTCGGGAGGAAAGGCGACCGAGGCGAAGTACTTCCAGATCGCCTCGTCCTCCTTCCCCGGCAGGAGCAGCACCTCCGCATGCTTCACTCCACGGCCCGCGCGGCCCACCTGCTGGTAGTAGGCGATGGGGGAGGAGGGCGACCCCATGTGCACGACGAATCCCAGGTCCGGCTTGTCGAAGCCCATGCCCAGCGCCGATGTGGCGATCAGCGCCTTGACGCGGTTGGCGAGCAGATCCTCCTCGGCCTGCTGCCGGTCCGCGTTCTCCGTGCGGCCGGTGTACGAGGACACGGTGTGGCCGCACTGGCGGAGGTAGGCGGTGACCTCTTCGGCCGCCGCCACCGTGAGGGTGTAGACGATCCCGGAGCCGGGCAGCTCGTCGAGATGGTCGGCGAGCCAGGCCAGCCGGTTGGCGGCGTCGGGGAGCTGGAGAACGCTGAGGCTCAGGCTCTCCCGGTCCAGCGCGCCGCGCAGCACCAGCGCGTCCGTGCCCGCCCCGGTGCCCAGCTGCTCGGCGACGTCCGCGGTCACCCGGGCATTGGCCGTGGCGGTGGTGGCCAGCACCGGGACGCCGGGCGGCAGGTCCGCGAGCATCGTGCGCAGCCTGCGGTAGTCGGGGCGGAAGTCATGGCCCCAGTCGGAGATGCAGTGGGCCTCGTCGACCACCAGGAGCCCGGTCGCGGCCGCCAGCTTCGGGAGCACCTGGTCGCGGAAGTCGGGGTTGTTCAGCCGCTCGGGACTGACCAGCAGCACGTCCACCTCGCCGGCCGCGACCTCCGCTTGGACCGTGTCCCACTCCTCGGTGTTCGACGAATTGATCGTCCGGGCCCGGATGCCCGCCCGCGCCGCCGCCTCGACCTGGTTGCGCATGAGCGCGAGCAGAGGAGAGACGATCACGGTCGGACCGCTGCCCTGCTCGCGCAGGAGCGAGGTGGCGACGAAGTACACAGCGGACTTGCCCCAGCCGGTCCGCTGCACGACCAGCGCCCGGCGCTTGTCGGCGACGAGCGCCTCGATCGCCCGCCACTGATCCTCCCGCAGCCGGGCCTCGCCCGTGCTGTCGGAGACGAGGCGGGCGAGGACGGCGTCGGCCGAGGCCCTGAGATCTGCGCGGTCTGCGTTGGTCATGCCCCCATGCAACCTGATAGCGCTGACAATGCGCGAATGGGACCGCAAGCCTGTGGATAACGTTATCCACAGGGGTCGCGAGATCGGATCGGGCACGAGACGGTCTTGCCATGAACAAGCACTACGAACCCACCGGACCGGCCGCCGACCAGCAGATCACCCTGCGCGGCCCCGCCGAACTGGCCGACGCCCTTCCGTACATGCTGGGCTTTCACCCCGACGACTCGATCGTGATGGTCGCGCTGCACGGCAGCCGCGGCCGCTTCGGCGGACGGCTGCGGCTCGGCATTCCAGGCTCGCCACGCGAGTGGTCGCCCGTGGCCGAGCAGCTCGCCGACTCCCTGATCGAGAGCAGCGAGCGCCGCGGGGCGCGACCGGACGGCATCGTCGTCTTCGTCTGCCAGGATCCAGCCGCGGGCGAGACGAGCCGCCAGGTCATGGAGCGGCTGCGCCCCCTCGCGCAGCGGCTCCGCACCGCCTGCGGCGACCGGGACGTGCCCGTCTACGAGGCGCTCTGCGTCTCCGACGGCCGCTACTGGTCCTACTGCTGCCCCGACACGCGCTGCTGCCCGCCGGAGGGCAGCGTGCTCGCCTTGCCGGGCACCTCGGTGATGGCCGCGGCCGCTGCCTACGCCGGCATTCAAGTACGCGGCACGCTGAGGGAGATGGAGGGCAGGCTCTCGCCCTGGACGACGCCGGCAGCCGTCGCCCAGGAGCAGGCGCTGGACTCGGCCGGCGCGGTGCTTCTGCCGAGGCTTGTGGACGGCGACGGGCGCAAGCAGGTCCGCGCGGAGACCGTCGATCTCGCCCGAGCACTGATGAAGTGCATCGAGGAGACGCCACCGGCCGCGGGCTGGGCCGAGGCCGACGCGTCGGACGACAGGCTCATCACCGACGACGAGGCAGCCTCGCTGATCCTCGGTCTCCAGGACCGCGAGACCCGGGACCGAGCGGCGGAGTGGATGGAGGGGCCGGAAGCGGAGCCGGCGCTCCGGCTGTGGCGGGCTCTGTCGCGCAGGTGCGTCGGCCCCTACCTCGAGCATGCCGCCGCACCGCTCGCCCTCGCCGGCTGGGTCTGCTGGTCCACGGGCGACGAGCCCGGCGCGCGGGTGGCCCTGGGACTCGCCCTGCGGAGCGACCCCGACTATGTCTTCGCTCGGCTGCTGCACCAGGCGTGCAATGAGGACCTAGACCCCGAGACGCTGCGCAGCTGCCTGCGCAGCGAGCGCGACGCACGCGTCTTCGCGGAGACGGGCCGGCCCGGTCGGCCGCGGCGCGCACGGACGGGGCGGCCCAAGCCGGGCGCCGGCCAGGCGAAGCCCGGTGCGGGCCAGGGGCGGCCACGCAGGGGGAGGAGCCGGCCGGGGGCAGGCCAGATCCGGCCGCGCAGCGGGCAGCAGGCGCGGTCGAGCACGGTCAGCAAGAGGGACCTTCCGGTGGCCGGGGCCGCTCCCGACGACAGTGCGTCAAGGAGCGGCGCCCGCCCCGGAGCCGTCGCCGACGCGAGCCCGACGCGAGCGGCCGGCAGGCGTGCCGGGCAGAGCAGTCCTAGGAGCGGGCCATGACGGCCGTGACCCGGGCGCCCGTGCCCCCGTTCACCTTCATGGCGGAGTCGTACGACCCGTGCCGTCGAATTCGCAGCGGCTGTCCGCAGTGCATGGAAGGCACCTCAGACCCACCATGGCCCCCACACCACCCCGTCGGCCGCCCATACAGCAGACCGGCCCGCACACGCCCGTCCGTCCGGCGCTGCCGGCCGCCGCACGGACCGGCGACCTGCCGTCGGTGCACCACACGCTCATCTGCGTCGCCCTCCCGTGTCTGGCGGTCTCCCCGGAGCACGGGCAGCTCACCGGCCAGGGCCTCGAAGGCGTCTACCAGTCCGGCCGGCGCCTCCTCTCCCGCAGCCACCTGCGGGTCGCCGGGCGCGAGCCGGTCGCGGTACAGGGCAGGCTGGTCTCCGCCGACCGCGCCGGATTCATCGCCGTGGTGCGTTCGCCGGCCGATATCGGGCCGGACCCGGAGATCGCGGTCGAGCGATCGCGCGACGCCGACGGCACGGAACGGATCACCCTGCGCAGCTCAGCCGCGAGACCGCTCCGGCTTCCGGTGGAGCTGGCGCTCGGGACCGACCTCGCCGACCTCGGGGCGGTGGCGGCCGGACGCGCTGGACCGGAGCTGCCCGCCAGCGTGTACGACTCGGGCCTGCGCTGGTCGGCGGCGGACTCCCCAGCCCAAGGCGCCCACGCCGTCGTCACCGCCGATCCGCCTCCCCACGACACTCTGGCATCGGCGGGACTGCTGCGATGGGAGGTGGAGCTACAGCCTGGAGCCTCCCGGACCATCGAGCTCCGCGTCCGCTCCGACCGTCCGGTGCGCTCCGCTGCCCGCACGGGCAGCCAACCCCTGCCCGAGGCGCACGCCGAGGGGGACGACACGCGGCTTCAGGACATGCTCAGGACGAGCCTCGGCGACCTCAGGGCGCTCCTGCTGCGCGATCCCGCCCATCCCTCGGAGGTCTGGCTGGCGGCGGGCGTGCCCTGGCGCTGCGGGCCGGCGCCCGCCGAGGCGATGTGGGCCGCGCGGATGGCGCTCCCGCTCTCCACCAGGCTGGCCTCGGCCACCCTGCGGACGTTCGCCCGCAGCCAATGCGTCGGTTCAGGGCCGGACTTCGGGCGTATCCCCGGTGCCTTGCGGGACGCGGGTCCGCATCTGCCGCCGAGCTGCACCGGCGTCGAGGCGACCCTCGCGTTCCCGGCGGTCCTCGCGGAGGCATGGCGCTGGGGGATGCCCGAGCAGGATCTGATGGAGCTGCTCCCGGCGGCGGAGCGCTGCCTGCACTGGCTTCGGCAGGCCGCGCGCGTCGACGGGCTGCTGCCCGAGCCCGGCCCGTCCGGGGTCCTGCGCGCCGAGACCCAGGCCCATGCCCACCGCGCCGCCCTGCTCGGGGCCGACCTGCTGGAGGCCTCCGGCAGGCCCGGGGCCGAGAGCTGGCGGGACTGGGCCCAGGCGCTGCGCCACCGATTCCGGGAGGCCTTCTGGATCGACGACAGAGCGGGCGGTCGCCCGGCGACGGCCCGGACGCCGGGCGGACGGCTTGCGCCGCACCTGGGCGGCGGCGCGGCGCATCTCCTGGACACCGGGCTGCTGGGCGGCGGCAGTCTCGCCCCCGGGCTGCTGGACAAGGTGCAGACCGAGCAGCTGGCCCGACTGCTCGGCAGCCCGGCGCTGGACTCCGGCTGGGGACTGCGCAGCCTGGGCGCCAAGGAGCCGGGGCACAACCCGTTCGGACACCGCGCCGGCGCCGTGCGCGTACACGAGACGGCCGTCGCGGTGACGGGTCTGGCCGCCGCCGGATACGAGCGGGAGGCGGCGTCCCTGCTGCGCGGACTCCTGGACGCGTCGACCGCCTTCGGGCACCGGCTGCCCGAGATGTACGCGGGGGAGCAGCGCACGGCGGGCAGCGTTCCGGTCCCGCACCCCGCTGCGTGCCGGCCCGCGGCCCTGGCCGCCGCAGCCGGGATCCAGCTCCTCACCACGCTCGCCGGCATCCGCCCCGACGCCCCCGCCCGGACGGTCGCGCTGCATCCGATGCGCTGCGCTCCTCTCGGGGCCGTGCAGATCTCCGGGCTGCGCGTCGCGGGAGAGCCCTTCGGGGTACGGATCAGCAGGCTCGGCCTGGGGATGGTCGAGGAGGCGGCAGACTGGCTTCAGTTGGGAGTGTAGCCAGCAGCGGACCAACGGGGATGGAGTCGCCAGTGGACCAGGAAACAGCCGCCGCGGACGGAGAAGGGACTGTTTATCGTCAGGCAGACGACTATGATCACGGCATGTCGCCCTACGACCCGTCGGCCTTTCCGCCCTTCGCCGTCACCGTCGATCTGGTCGTGCTCACCGTGCGCCGCCACGCGCTCTGCGCGCTGGTCGTACGCCGCGGCGAGCAGCCGTTCCAGGGACGGTGGGCGCTGCCCGGGGGGTTCGTCAGAGGCGACGAGGACCTGGCCGCGGCGGCAGCTCGGGAGCTGGCCGAGGAGACGGGGCTGTGCGCGCACGACCCCGCGTCCCCGGCCCCCGGGAACGGCGCGCATCTGGAGCAGCTCGCGACGTACGGCGACCCCAAGCGCGACCCCCGTATGCGGGTCGTCAGCGTCGCTCACCTGGTGCTCGCCCCCGATCTGCCCGCACCCCGCGCCGGCGGCGACGCCAACAGCGCGCGCTGGGCGCCGGTCGAGGACCTGCTGGGGCAGGAGAGCGGGTTCGCGCGCGAGGGCGAGCCTCCCGCGCCCCTGGCGTTCGACCACGCGCGGATCCTGGCGGACGGGGTGGAGCGGGCGCGCTCCAAGATCGAGTACTCCTCGCTGGCGACCGCGTTCTGCCCGCCGGAGTTCACGGTCGGCGAGCTGCGGCGGGTCTACGAGGCGGTGTGGGGCGTCGCCCTCGACCCCCGGAACTTCCACCGCAAGGTGACGGGCACGCCGGGCTTCCTGGTTCCCGCCGGGGGGACGACGACCCGTCAGGGCGGGCGTCCCGCCCAGCTCTTCAGAGCGGGCGGCGCCACCGTGCTCAACCCGCCGATGCTGCGCCCAGAGGTCTGACCGGGGCCGCCCGGGTGTCGGTCGGCGCCTGACACCCGCGGGTCTCGCCCCGCTGCGCGAAAAGTCAGAAATGTCGCGTTATCTTTCTGCGGTAGCCAGCTCTGCCGCCGAGCGGTCCTCACCTTCCGCTCTTCTGTGAGAGAAGCGATGCTCCAGGCCATCGGACTCACCAGCACCCGCCGCCGAGGCTCCCCGCCCGCCGTCGACGATCTCACCTTCGAGGCCGAGCCCGGCTCTGTCACGGCCCTTCTCGGCGCGGCGGGCGCCGGCAAGACGACGGCGCTGCGCCTCATGCTCGAACTGGAGCCCGGCCGGGGCGTGACGTACTTCCGCGGACTCCCCCTCCACCGCATCGCCCACCCCGCCCGAGAGGTCGGGGCGCTCCTCGGCGACGTGCCGGGCCATCCCGCGCGGACCGTCCGCAGCCAGCTGCGCATGCTCTGCGCGGCCGCCGGGACGCCCGCCTCGCGGGCTGACGAGGTGATCGTCGAGGTCGGGCTCGCGGCCCTCGCCCATCAGCGGCTGGGCGCGCTCTCGCTGGGCATGGACCGCAGGGTCGGCATCGCGTCCGCGCTGCTCGGCGACCCGCAGACGCTCCTCCTCGACGAGCCGTCCAGCGGCCTCTCGTCGCGCGAGCGCGGCTGGCTGCACGGACTTCTGCGGTCGCACGCCGAGCGCGGCGGAACCGTGCTGTACGCCACCGAGGACCCCAAGGAGGCCGCGAGCGCCTCCGACCGTGTGGTCACCATCGACGGCGGGCAGCTCGTCGCGGACCAGGACGTCGCCGCCTTCTCCCGCACCAGGCTCCGCCCGCGCGTGGTGGTCCGCACCCCGCACGCGGCCCGCCTCGCCGACGTGGTCAGCCGCGAGGCGCGAGCCGCCCAGCGCTCCGTCGAGGTCGTCGCCGAGGAGGGGACCCTGCTCTCCGTCTACGGCAGCACCTGCGCCGAGATCGGCGAGACGGCCTTCCGTCACCGTGTCCTCGTCCACCGGCTCAGCGACGAGGTGGGCGACGCAGGCCCCGCCCCCTCGCGTCCGACGGCGCCAGAGGCGAAGTCCATCCCAGGAGCCCCAAGAGCCTCAGCAGACGCGTCAGGCCCATCGAACCTTCTGGGTGCAGAAGCCCCCTCAGATCCCTCAGACTCATGGGCCACACCAGCCGCAGCGACCTCACCGACCGCATCCGTGCCGTCGTCGAGACTCACCCCCGACGCCGCCAGTCGGTCTCTCGCGCCCGACGAGCACCAGACCGGCATGGAGCTGCCCGCGACGCCTCTCCGGCCCGTACGCAGCCCCCTGCGGCCGCTGCGCTATGAGGTGCGCCGCCTCCTCGGCGTCCGTACCGCCCCGCTGATCGCCGTCGCCGTGATCGCCGTCTCCGTCGCCCTGTGCCTCCTGCTCGCCCGCACCGGAGGCACCCCGCTCCCCGCCGTCCTCGCCGCTTGGCCCGGCATCCTCCCCCTCCCGCCCGCCGCCTTCGGGGCCGGGCTGCTCGGCGCGCTCTCCTTCGGCGAGGAGCACCGCTTCCCCGCGCTCGCCGCCGCCCGCGGCACCGTCCCCCGCAGGCTGGGCCTCCTCCTCGCCAAGCTCGCCGTGACCGCGACGGCCGCGCTGCTGCTCGCCCTCCTCGTCGTAGCAGCGGACGCCCAAGCGCTGCGCCTCGTCTATGGAGCCGATCTGACTCCGGCCCCCCGGAACTGGCCCGTCATGGCGGCCAGTTGGAGCGGGCTCGCGGTCGGCTGCGCCTGGGCCGGACTGCTTGCCGCGGGGGTCTTCCGGGCCACGGCCGCGGGAGTGGCCGCCGTTCTGGCCGTACCGGTTCTGATCGCGCCGCTCGTGCAGAAGGCGATCATCGTTCCCTCGGTTCGTTCGATCACCGGACTGCCCGACCGGCTGCGCGAGCTGGCCGGCGTACAGCTGCCGCGGCAGGTCGATCCCTGGCTGATGGGGGCCGTGCGCCTGGTCGTCCAACCCGTCGGCGCAGCACTGGCGTTGTCGCTCTCAGCCCTGATCTGCGCATATCTGTTCACGGACCTTCGCCGCAGGGCGCGCTGGTGAGCAAGGGCGACCAGGACCCGGCGAACTGGCCATAACTTCCTTGAAGTCGCCCGTTTCTTTACGATAAGTCGTCAATTGAGGGGAGAGCGCCGATCACCCTTTCGTGTGCTTTTCACCAAAGACCTCAAGGGCCGCCGGAGCCACGCCGACAAAGGATGCGTGAGTACCCTTGCGCACACCATGATGACCGCCGCCCGCCCCGCCGACTCTGCTCTCGCGGGCCCGGGCGAACTCGATCGATACCCCTACGCGGAGTCGCCCGGCGTCGACCGCGTGAGCCCTCCCTCGTGGGACGGCTCCGACGCCGAGTTGGGCCGGGTGGGCCGCCGTGCGGCAGGCAGCCGGGGCCGCGGACTGCACGGCCAACTCGTCCAGCAGCTCGGCCAGATGATCGTCTCCGGGGACCTCGGCGCCGACCGCCCGCTGGTCCCCGAGGAGATCGGTCAGCGCTTCGAGGTCTCCCGTACCGTCGTACGGGAGTCCCTGCGCGTCCTCGAGGCCAAGGGTCTGGTCAGCGCGCGCCCCAACGTCGGAACCCGCGTCCGCCCGGTCAGCGACTGGAACCTGCTGGACCCCGACATCATCGAGTGGCGCGCCTTCGGCCCGCAGCGCGACGATCAGCGTCGGGAGCTGAGCGAGCTGCGGTGGACCATCGAGCCGCTCGCGGCGCGCCTCGCCGCGGGCCACGGCCGTGACGACATCCAGCAGCGGCTCACCGACATGGTCGAGATCATGAGCCACGCCCTCACTCAGGGCGACGGGATCACGTTCTCCCGAGCCGACGCGGAGTTCCACTCCCTGCTCATCCAGCTCGCCGGCAACCGCATGCTCGAGCACCTCTCGGGCATCGTCTCCGCCGCCCTCCAGGTCTCCGGCGGTCCGGTCACCGGCTGTGACCGCCCCACCGAGGTCTCGCTCACCCACCACGCGCGCATCGTGGACGCCCTCGCCGCCGGCGACGCGCACGCCGCCGAGTCGGCCATGCGTCAACTGCTCACCGTTCACCCGGAGGTGGAGCGGGTCGTGCCCGCGCCCCGCGAGCACTGACCGCCCCGGCGGTCGGGAGTGCCCAGGGCGTACGCATCGAGTGCCGCCGGATTCCATGGGATCCGGCGGCTCGGTCGGGGCATCCGGCAGGCTGCAAAATGCGATGAAAGCCCCCTCTGACCGATTCGTCGCACATGGGATGTGACCCGGGCCACGTAGATTGGGCGTAACACTCCTCGAAACCGTGCGATGACCTAAGAGGTGACTGCCGAGGAGGGAATACAGCAGCCGTTCAGCGCGCTGTTGCAGCTCCGAGGTCCACCCCGCGCCACCGGCACATCCGCAGCCTGGTGGTCGTCGGCTCCAGCCCGATCCTGGGCGGGGCCGGAAGCCGTTTTCCATCGTTCCGAGAGGTTGTTCGTGTCGGCCAGCACATCCCGTACGCTCCCGCCGGAGATCGCCGAGTCCGAGTCTGTGATGGCGCTCATCGAGCGGGGAAAGGCTGATGGGCAGATCGCCGGCGATGACGTGCGTCGGGCCTTCGAGGCTGACCAGATTCCGCCAACCCAGTGGAAGAATGTTCTGCGCAGCCTCAACCAGATCCTCGAGGAAGAGGGTGTGACGCTGATGGTCAGTGCCGCGGAGTCGCCGAAGCGCGCCCGCAAGAGCGTCGCTGCGAAGAGCCCGGCAAAGCGCACCGCCACCAAGACCGTAGCGGCCAAGACCGCCACGGCGAAGACCGTCGCGGCCAGCGCGGCGTCGACGGCCGAGACCGTCGACGTCCCGGCCGACGAGGCATCGGCGAACGCGCCTGCCAAGAAGACGGCCGCCAAGAAGACGGTGGCCAAGAAGACGGTGGCGAAGAAGACCGCCGCCAAGAAGACCGCGGCGAAGAAGACCGCGGGCAAGAAGGACGACGAGGCCGTCGAGGGCGAGGAGCTGCTCGACGAGGTCCAGCCCGGCAAGGGCGACGAGGAAGAGGCCGAGGGCGAGAACAAGGGCTTCGTCCTCTCCGACGACGACGAGGACGACGCGCCCGCGCAGCAGGTCGCCGTCGCCGGCGCCACCGCTGACCCGGTCAAGGACTACCTCAAGCAGATCGGCAAGGTCCCCCTCCTCAACGCCGAGCAGGAGGTCGAGCTCGCCAAGCGCATCGAGGCCGGTCTGTTCGCCGAGGACAAGCTGGCCAACTCCGACAAGCTCGCTCCCAAGCTCAAGCGCGAGCTGGAGATCATCGCCGAGGACGGCCGGCGCGCCAAGAACCACCTGCTGGAGGCCAACCTCCGTCTGGTGGTCTCCCTGGCCAAGCGCTACACCGGTCGCGGCATGCTCTTCCTGGACCTGATCCAGGAGGGCAACCTCGGTCTGATCCGCGCGGTCGAGAAGTTCGACTACACCAAGGGCTACAAGTTCTCCACGTACGCCACCTGGTGGATCCGTCAGGCAATCACCCGCGCCATGGCCGACCAGGCCCGCACCATCCGTATCCCGGTGCACATGGTCGAGGTCATCAACAAGCTCGCGCGCGTGCAGCGCCAGATGCTCCAGGACCTGGGCCGTGAGCCCACCCCGGAGGAGCTGGCGAAGGAACTCGACATGACCCCCGAGAAGGTCATCGAGGTCCAGAAGTACGGCCGCGAGCCGATTTCGCTGCACACCCCGCTGGGCGAGGACGGCGACAGCGAGTTCGGCGACCTGATCGAGGACTCCGAGGCGGTCGTCCCGGCCGACGCGGTCAGCTTCACGCTCCTGCAGGAGCAGCTGCACTCCGTTCTCGACACCCTGTCCGAGCGTGAGGCGGGCGTGGTCTCCATGCGCTTCGGTCTCACGGACGGCCAGCCGAAGACCCTGGACGAGATCGGCAAGGTCTATGGCGTGACGCGTGAGCGCATCCGTCAGATCGAGTCCAAGACGATGTCGAAGCTGCGGCACCCGTCGCGTTCGCAGGTGCTGCGCGACTACCTGGACTAGGTCGCGTCCACACGCCGGCGAAGGGCCCGGATCCCCTCGGGGGGACCGGGCCCTTCGCGTGCGCGCAGGTGCGAGGCGAGGCCTGCTGGCTGACTCTGGGTGGACTCCATTCCACGCAGAGTCAGGAGGCCGTATGCGTCGTCCCCTTGCCCGAGCCCTGACCGGGGCGCTGGCCCTGGTCACCGTGGCTGTCGTGGCCCCGTTGACGTCGCCCCCGTTCGCAGCCGCCGACAGCGTGGTGGTGGGCGGCTATGCCGTACAGGTCGAGGAGAGCCCATGGGTCGTCGCGCTGTCCAGCCGTGACCGGTTCGGAGGTACGCGGGCCGGTCAGTTCTGCGGCGGCGTGCTGGTGTCGCGCACACAGGTGATGACGGCCGCCCACTGTCTGAGCCGGGTCGTGCTCGGCAAGGACGTCAGCGAGGTGCGCGATCTGACGGTGATCACAGGGCGCTCGGCGCTGGTCGGCAGTGGAGGCCGGGAGGTCCTGGTGCGCGAGGCCCAGGTCAGCCCGGCGTACAACCCGATGACCAACAGCTCCGACATGGCCGTGCTGACGCTCGCCGAGGAGCTGCCCGCCTCCCAGGTGATCCCTATGGCGGGCCCCGGCGACCCGGCCTACGAGCCCGGGACGAGCGCCACCGTCTACGGGTGGGGCGACACCACGGGGAACGGAAGCTACGCGTCCGCGCTGCATGCCGCCCCGGTGACGGTGTTGCCGGACGCGGCGTGCGCCCAGGCCTACCCAGGCGGTCTGGGCGGGCGGTACCTGGCGTCCACGATGCTCTGCGCGGGAGACTCCCGCGGCGGGCGCGACGCCTGCCAGGGAGACAGCGGAGGGCCGCTGGTGGCCCGTGGGCGGCTCATCGGCCTGGTCTCCTGGGGCAGCGGCTGCGGGGAGGCGGAGAGCCCCGGGGTGTACACGCGGATCTCGGCGGTGGTCCCGTCGTCGTAGACCGTGGACGCCGGCCGGGGCCGCTGGGGGGCCTGTGATCGCTCGCAGGCCGGTGCAGGCGCGCTGTGAGCGGCCAGGGGGCCGCCGCAGCGGCGGTGACCGTACGAGAACGGGCGACCGCCCCTGGTGTCCAGAGGCGGTCGCCCGTCGGCCGGTCCGAGACCGGCCCTTGGCTCGTCGTGGATGCGAGGTGTCTGCCGATCAGCGGTCCTCTTCGCCGACGCTGGCCGGTACGGCCGTGAGTCGGTCGGTCTCATCCTGTATTTCCGCGGCGATCTTCTTGAGTTCCGGCTCGAACTTGCGCCCGTGATGGGCACAGAAGAGCAGCTCGCCACCGCTGGTCAGGACGACGCGCAGATATGCCTGGGCGCCGCAGCGGTCGCAGCGGTCAGCGGCCGTCAGCGGGCTCGCAGGTGTCAGAACAGTAGTCACGTCGCCTCTTCTCTAGCTCGACGAGCTGTCGTACCAGGGTCAACATCCAACCAGGCCGAAAACGTTCCCGCTCGTGGCTTTTCCTCGAAACTTCTTCTCGAGGTGGCTGTCTGCTGCCGGTTGGCGGCGAATGAGCCGTATTGCTTCGCTCTACGGATTTCGCGTTGCTTGTCTCGTTTGGCCCTCCCGGCTGGGTTGCCGGTTGTTGATGAGGACGTGCCCGGAGCCTAAATGGTTCATGCCTCGAAGGGAACGTGATGTGCACGTCACTCCAACGAGGGATCGAACACGCATGCGACCGTGGACTAGCATGAGAAATCACGAGGGTGGCGTTACATCGGCTCTACCAGGCCTCGGTACCCTCTGACCGGAGACCGACGCCGGGCCTTTACCCCCCTGGGCCACATTTGAAATTCAGCGAGGAGCGAACCGCGTGACCGCCGAAACGTCCGTGCCGTCCACTGCGCTGCTGACCGCAGACCGTGACGGCTCCAACTACACCGCGCGGCACCTGCTCGTCCTCGAGGGGCTCGAGGCCGTCCGCAAGCGCCCTGGCATGTACATCGGGTCCACTGACAGCCGCGGCCTGATGCACTGCCTCTGGGAGATCATCGACAACTCCGTCGACGAAGCCCTCGGCGGCCACTGCGACCACATCGAGGTCGTCCTCCACGAGGACAGCTCCGTCGAGGTCAAGGACAACGGCCGGGGCATCCCGGTCGACGTCGAGCCCAAGACCGGCCTGTCCGGCGTCGAGGTCGTCATGACCAAGCTGCACGCCGGCGGAAAGTTCGGCGGCGGCTCGTACGCCGCCTCCGGCGGTCTGCACGGCGTGGGCGCCTCCGTGGTCAACGCCCTCTCCGCCCGTCTGGACGTCGAGGTGGACCGCAACGGCGCCACGAACCTGATCAGCTTCCGTCGCGGCGTCCCCGGGATCTTCACCGAGTCCGGTCCCGACGCGCCCTTCGACCCCGCGAACGGGCTGCTCAAGGGCAAGCGCGTGCCCAAGAACCGCACCGGCACCCGCGTGCGGTACTGGGCGGACCGCCAGATCTTCCTCAAGGACGCCAAGCTCTCCCTGGAGCACCTGCACCAGCGCGCCCGCCAGACCGCGTTCCTGGTGCCCGGCCTGACCATCGTGGTCCGCGACGAGCGCGATCTCGCCGGCGAGGGCAAGAGCGAGGAGATCTTCCGCTTCGACGGGGGCATCAGCGAGTTCTGCGAGTACCTCGCACAGGACAAGCCGGTCTGCGACGTGCTGCGGCTGACCGGACAGGGCAGCTTCAAGGAGACCGTCCCCGTCCTGGACGACCGCGGCCACATGACGCCCACCGAGGTCACCCGCGAGCTCGGCGTCGACATCGCCCTGCGCTGGGGCACGGGGTACGAGACGAACGTCAAGTCCTTCGTCAACATCATCGCCACCCCCAAGGGCGGCACCCATGTGACGGGCTTCGAGCGCTCCGTCACCAAGACGATGAACGAGGTGCTGCGCTCCGCCAAGCTGCTGCGCGTCGCCGAGGACGACATCGTCAAGGACGACGCCCTGGAGGGCCTCACCGCGGTCGTGACCGTCCGGCTCGCCGAGCCGCAGTTCGAGGGCCAGACCAAGGAGGTGCTGGGCACCTCGGCGGCCAACAGGATCGTGGCCAACGTCGTGGCCAAGGAGCTCAAGGCGTTCTTGACCTCCACCAAGCGGGACGCCAAGGCGCAGGCCCGCGCGGTCCTGGAGAAGGCCGTCGCCGCCGCCCGCACCCGCATCGCGGCCCGGCAGCACAAGGAGGCGCAGCGCCGTAAGACCGCCCTGGAGACCTCCTCGCTGCCGGCGAAGCTCGCCGACTGCCGCAGCGACGACGTGGAGCGCAGCGAGCTCTTCATCGTCGAGGGAGACTCCGCGCTCGGCACCGCCAAGCTCGCGCGCAACAGCGAGTTCCAGGCGCTGCTCCCGATCCGGGGCAAGATCCTCAACGTCCAGAAGTCGTCCGTCTCCGACATGCTGAAGAACGCCGAGTGCGGCGCAATCATCCAGGTCATAGGAGCCGGGTCCGGCCGGACCTTCGACATCGACGCGGCGCGGTACGGCAAGATCGTGCTGCTGGTCGACGCCGACGTCGACGGCGCCCACATCCGCTGTCTGCTGCTCACGCTCTTCCAGCGCTATATGCGGCCGATGGTGGAGGCGGGCCGCGTCTTCGCCGCCGTGCCGCCGCTCCACCGCGTCGAGCTGATCCAGCCCAAGCGCGGCCAGGACAAGTACGTGTACACGTACTCCGACAGCGAACTGCGGCAGACGCTGCTGGAGTTCCAGCGCAAGGGCGTCCGCTTCAAGGACTCCATCCAGCGCTACAAGGGTCTGGGCGAGATGGACGCCGACCAGCTCGCGGAGACCACGATGGACCCGCGCCACCGCACCCTGCGCCGGATCAACATCGGGGACCTCGAGTCCTCCGAGCAGGTCTTCGACCTGCTGATGGGCAACGAGGTCGCTCCCCGCAAGGAGTTCATCACCAGCTCCGCGGCCACCCTGGACCGCTCGCGGATCGACGCCTGACACCGGATCGACGCCGGTGAGACCGGCCCCGCCCACCCGGGGGTGGAGCCGGCGTCTCCACCCCTGACCCGATCCCGGGCGGGCTCCTCCTCCGTAGCATCGAGCGCGACGGAGGAGGAGCCCGTGCTCAGCAGCAAGTGGACCGCCTGGCCCACGCGGGAGGCGCTGTCCCGGATCGGGGTGCCGCGCAGCCGTATCGCCCTCGACATCGCCATGATGGCCGCCCTGTCGGCCTGGGCCGTCTCCAGCGCGTACACATCCGGAGCGTTTCACGGCTGGCGGGCGGTGCTCCCGGCGCTGGGCCTGCTCTGGTGCGCGGCGGCCGTTCTCGCCTTCCACCGTATGACGTTGCGCAACCGCCTGCTGCCCTCGCTCGCTCTGGTCGTCTCCATAGCGGCCGTCGGAGCCGGTGCGTACGCCGCAGGGGCCCTGGTGCCCGCCACGGTGCTGGGGATCACCCTCTCCATCATGGCGATGGAGCGCCTTCCGCTCGCCGCGGGCCTGGGGACGGTCGGGGCGGCGTCCATCGGCTTCGCGCGGATCGACGACAGCGAGTTCGGGGCCGTCGTCTCCGTGGCCGCGGTGCTGCTCGGCGGGTATTCGCTGCGCCTGGACGCCCAGGCGCGGGGCGCCGGATTCCAGTTGCTCGCCCAGGAGCGGGCGGCCCGGGAGGCCGAGGCCACCTCGGCCGCGCTCGCCGAACGGGCGCGGATCGCACGGGAGATCCACGACGTTCTCGCACACAGTCTCTCCGCGCAGCTCGTGCATCTGGAGGCGGCCAGGCTGCAGATCGAGCGCGGCCCGGAAGGGCCCTTCCGCGAACAGATCCTGGAACGGGTCGTGGCGGCACGGGGCATGGCCCGGGAGGGCCTCGCCGAGACCCGGCAGGCGCTCTCCGCGCTGCGCGGCGAGATGGTCCCCGTCGAGGACTACCTTCGCGAACTCGCCGTCGCGGACGGCGCCCGGACCGAGGTGACGGGAGTGCGGCGGCGGCTCAGCGCCGAGTCCTCGCAGGCGGTACGGAGGGTGGCGCAGGAAGCCCTGACGAACGCGCGCAAGCACGCACCGGGGGCCGCGGTCGCCATGCTGCTCGCCTATGAGGAGGACGAAGTGGTCCTGGAAGTACGGGACTCGGGGTCGACAGCGAAGGCCGATGAGCTCGGAGCGTCCGGCTCCGGGTACGGTCTGCTGGGGATGCGCGAGCGGGCCGAACTGCTCGGCGGCGCCCTGGAGGCGGGACCGGAGGGAGGGGGCTTCGTGGTGCGGCTGCGGGTGCCGGCATGACCGAGCGGAACGCCAGAGTGGTCGTCGCCGACGACCAGTCCGTGGTGCGCGAGGGCATCGTGATGCTGCTGGGGCTGCTGCCCGGCATCGAGGTCGTCGGATCGGCGAAAGACGGCGAGGAAGCGGTCGCCCTCGTCGCCGAACTCGCGCCGGACGTCGTCCTGATGGACCTGCGGATGCCCCGGTGCGACGGCGTGGAGGCGACCCGCCGTATCCGCAGCGAGCACCCCGGCACGCAGATCGTCGTGCTCACCACCTACGCCGACGACGACTCGCTGTTCCCCGCGCTGCGGGCGGGCGCCCGGGGGTATCTCACCAAGGACGCCGACGGCGACGAGATCGTACGGGCGATCCAGGACGTGCTCGCCGGGCGGGCCGGGCTCTCGCCCGTCGTACAGCAGCGGCTGCTCGATGAGCTCACCGCGCAGCCCGAGCCGTCCGGGCCGAGGCTGCCCGACGGACTGACCGCCCGTGAGGGCGAGGTGCTGGCGCTGATCGCGGAGGGGCTCACCAATTTGGAGATCGCGCGCCGGCTGCACATCTCCGTCGCCACCGTGAAGACGCACATCAACAACCTCTTCACGAAGGCGGGTCTCCACGACCGCGCCCAAGCCGTGCGGTACGCCTACCGGGAGGGGCTGGCGCAGCCTCCCGGCGCGAGGGGCGCCTGACTGCGGTCGGCGACGCTGTGCGCTCGCCCGGGGGACCGACGCCCGTCGACGTCTGGGGCTTTCCTGCCCCTTCCTGCCCTCCCGGACCCCGCCTGCCCTCCCGGATCCTTCCCGCGCCGGTTCGGCGTCGGATCTTTCCCGCGCCGGTTCGGCCCCGACGGCGGAGTTCGCCTCAGGAAACCACGACACATGGGGACTTCACCTAGCGGACTTCACCTAATGGGGTGAAGTCCGGTGGGAGAAGAGTCCGGGATCTTACTGCTCTGTCCATTCTTGGGCGGCGGGCTGAAACGGTTCGCTGACAAGGAGAGCTGATCGGTGGAGAAGCAGGAAGGGCAGGACGCCCCGGCCGCGCGGCTCGACGACCCTTGGTACGACGCGCTGGCCTCCGGGTGGGGCGAGTTGGACGGCACAGGCGCTCCCGCTCCTGCCGCGCCCGCCGCCCCTGTGGACCGGGAGGCGGCAGGTCCGCGAGTGGCCGACATCTATCTGGAGATGCAGCGCAGCCCGGCCTTTCAGGAGGTGCGCAGCCGCTACCGGAGGTTCGTCGTTCCAGGCGTTCTCGTCTTCCTGGCCTGGTACTTGGCCTATGTCGTCGCGGCGACCGCCGCACCCGGCCTGATGGCCAGGCCCGTCGTCGGCGCGGTGAACGTGGCGATGGTGGCGGGGCTCGGGCAGTTCCTCACCACCTTCCTGCTGACCTGGGCGTATGCCCGTCATGCGAGGCTGCGGCGGGACCAGGCGGCACTCGATCTGCGATGGACGGTCTTCGAGCAGAAGAGGGCCCAGGAGATGACACGGGGGACCGGCAAGTGAGCGGCGACCATCAGACTCTGGCGCTGCTGCTGTTCAGCGCCTTCATCGCGGTCACCCTCGGCATCACGACATGGGTGAGCCGCAACCGCCATGGCTCCGCGGAGGAGTTCTACGCGGGCGGGCGGCTGTTCTCCCCCATGGAGAACGGTTTCGCCATCGCCGGCGACTACATGTCCGCCGCGTCCTTCCTGGGCATCTCGGGGCTGATCGCGTTGTACGGCTACGACGGAATGCTCTACTCCGTCGGCTTCCTGGTGGCCTGGCTGGTCGTCCTCTTCCTCGTCGCCGAACTCGTGCGCAACTGCGGACGGTTCACCCTCGCGGACGTGGTCGCCTCAAGGATGAAAGAACGCCCCGTTCGCATCGCGGCGGGAACTTCCTCGGTCGCTGTGTCCGTTCTCTATCTAGTCGCGCAGATGGTGGGAGCCGGAAGCCTGGTCGCCCTGCTCCTCGGCGGCACGAGCGAAGCCGCGCGCTCGTGGACCGTCATCGGCGTCGGCGCTCTGATGGTCGTCTATGTGTCGATGGGAGGGATGCGAGCCACCACCTGGATCCAGATCGTGAAGGCAGTGCTGCTGATGGCGGGCGCGATCATGATGACCGTGCTCGTGCTGGCCCGCTTCCACGGCGACTTCAACCAGCTGCTCAACTCCGCCGCCGAACGCAGCGGCCACGGCAGGGAGTTCCTCTCGCCCGGCCTCCGGTACGGCGGGGACTGGACGGCCCGACTCGACTTCATCAGCCTCGGCCTGGCGCTGGTGCTGGGCACGGCAGGACTGCCGCACATCCTGTCGCGCTTCTACACCGTGCCGACCGCGCGGGCCGCCCGCCGCTCGGTCGTCTGGTCGATCGGTCTCATCGGCAGCTTCTATCTGATGACGATCGTGCTCGGCTTCGGCGCCGCCGCCGTGGTCGGGACGGACGAGGTACGGAAGTCGAGCGCCGCCGGGAACACCGCGGTCCCGCTGCTCGCGCTGGACCTCGGCGGAGGCGCCGGCTCCACCGGAGGAACGGTTTTGTTCGCGATCGTCGCCGCGGTCGCCTTCGCGACCATCCTCGCCGTCGTCGCGGGCATCACCCTGGCCTCGTCCGCGTCCGTGGCGCACGACCTGTACGCCTCGCTGCGGCGACGGCGTCCGCCGGGAGCCTCGCCGGGCAGGCGCGGCCGCCACGCGCAGCGCAGCGAGGTGGCCGTCGCACGGGTCGCCGCCATCGGGATCGGGGCAGCAGCGATCGCGCTCGGGCTGCTCGCGCGGGATCTGAACGTCGCGTTCCTGGTCGGCCTGGCGTTCGCGGTCGCGGCCTCCTCCAATCTGCCGGTCCTGCTGTACTCCCTGTTCTGGCGGAACTTCACGACCCGCGGCGCGGTCTGGTCGGTGTACGGAGGGTTGATCCCGGCTGTGCTGCTTGTGGTGCTCTCACCCGTGGTCTCGGGCAGCCCGGAGGCGCTCTTTCCGGGGGTGGACTTCCATGTCTTCCCGCTGCAGAACCCGGGGCTGGTCTCCATCCCGCTCGGGTTCCTGGCGGGATGGGTCGGCACGGTCCTGTCCGCGGAGCCGGCGGACGAGGCGAAGCACGCCGAGACGGAGGTACGGGCGCTGACGGGGGCGGGAGCGGTCTGAGGGAGCCTGCCGGGCCCCTCGCGTCGGTGCGCGCCGTCTGGGCGGCGGCCGCGCCTGGGTCCGTCGTCGTCCTCAGGCGTGGGACGCGCGGGGTGACGCTTCGTGCTCAGGCGCGGGACGTGCAGGGAGAGCAGTGCCGTGCTCCGCGGGGAGAGCCGTGCTGTGGTGTCATGCGTTCGTCGCCCAGAGGTAACGGTGCTCCGGGCGGCCCGTCTCGCCGTACTTCAGGCTCAGACGGACGCGGCTCGCCCGCTCCAGCAGCTTCAGGTAGCGCTGTGCCGTCTGGCGGCTCACGCCCGCGCGGTCGGCGATCTCCTGGGTGGAGAGCGGGCCCTCAGCGGCCAGCAGGACCTGGCGTACGAGCTCCGCGGTGGTGGGGGAGTGGCCCTTGGGGAGTTCGGGGGCGACCGAGCCGGCCGACAGGGCTCCGAAGATGCGGTCCACCTCGGCCTGCTCGGCCTCGCCGCCGCTGTCGAGGGTGCGGCGCAGCTCGGCGTAGGCCTCCAACTTGGCCCGCAGCCCGGCGAAGTTGAACGGCTTCACCAGATACTGGAGCGCGCCATGGCGCATGGCCGCTTGGACGGTGGCCACGTCCCGCGCCGCGGTCACCATGATCACGTCGGTCTGGCAGCCGAGCCTGCGCAGCTCACGGACCACCGCCAGCCCGTTCTCGTCCGGCAGATAGTGATCGAGGAGGATCAGATCGACCGGGCGCTCGGCGATCCGCTGCAGCGCCTCGGCGGCCGAGTGCGCCGTGGCGGCGACCTGGAAGCCGGGCACCTTGGAGACGTACGCCGCGTTGATCTGCGCGACCCGCACGTCGTCGTCCACGACGAGTACGTCGATCATCGGGCGTCTCCCGAGGCGGTCAGCCCGGGGCCGGCGAGCCCCGGGTCCGTCCCTTCCGAGCCGGTCGGCGGCCGCGAGCCGGTCAGGCCATGAGCCGAGCCCCGTAGCCCGGCCGGCTCCGACCCCGTAGGGCCGGACTCCGCGAGGCCGGACTCCGCGAGGCCGGACTCCGCGAGGCCGGGCTCCATAGCGCCGTACTCCGTGACTCCAGGCTCCGTGACTCCAGGCTCCGTGGCTCCAGGCTCCGTGGCTCCAGGCTCCGTGGCTCCAGGCTCGGTGACGCCGGGCTCGGTCAGCGCCTCGGGGAGGACGACGGTGAACTCGGCGCCGCCGCCCGGCGCCTCGCGCACTCGTGCGCTGCCGCCTTGGCGTTCCGCGAGCCTGCGCACCAGCGCCAGCCCCAGGCCGCGCTTGCCGTGCGCCGGCAGCTCCTTGGTGGACCAGCCCTCCGTGAAGATCAACTCGCGCTGCTCGGGCGGGACCCCGGGCCCGCTGTCCGCGATCCGCAGCACCGCCGTCCGGCCCTCCGCGCGCAGTTCGATGTCGATCCGCGCGTCCGGTGAGCCGGTGGACGCGTCCAGCGCGTTGTCCACGAGGTTCCCGACGACCGTCACCAGGCCGCGCGGGTCGATCAGCCTGTCCGGCAGATGCGTGCCGGGCGCGATGCGCAGCGAGACGCCGCGCTCCGCCGCCACGGTCGCCTTGCCCACGAGGAGCGCCGCCAGCAGCGGATCGTGGATCTTCTCGGTGACCTGTTCGGCGGTGGCCCGGTGGACCCCGACCACCTCGGTGACGAACTCCACCGCCTCCTCGTGCATCTCCAGCTCGAGCAGTCCCAGCAGGGTGTGGAGCCGGTTGGCGTGCTCGTGGTCCTGCGCGCGCAGGGCGTCGATGAGACCCCGGGTGGAGTCCAGCTCGCGGCCCAGCTGCTCGAGCTCGGTGCGGTCGCGCAGGGTGGCGACGGCGCCGCCGTCGTCCGTCGGCATCCGGTTGGCGATCAGCACCCGGTTCCCCCGTACGGTCAGGAGGTCCTCGCCGGTGACCCGGCCCGCCAGCACATCGGTCGTGCGGCCGGCGCCCAGCACCTCGTCCAGCGGCTGTCCGGTCACCTCGGGTCCGAGGCCGAGAAGCCGCTGAGCCTCGTCGTTCATCAGCCGTATCCGGCCGGACGCGTCGAGCGCCACCACGCCCTCCCTGATGCCGTGCAGCATCGCCTCGCGCTCGACCAGCAGCGCGGAGATATCGGAGAAGGCCAGGTCATGGGTCTGCCGCTGGAGTCTGCGGGAGATCAGATACGCGGCCAGCGCGCCGACTGCCAGGGCTCCGCCGGCGTAGGCGAGCAGCCCCGGAATCGCCGAGAGGAGCCTGGCGCGGACGCTGTCGTACTCGATGCCGACCGACACGGCGCCGACGATCTCGCCGCTGTCGTCGCGCAGCGGCACCTTGCCGCGCGCGGAGCGGCCGAGCGTGCCGCTGTCGATCTCCATCACGTGCTCGCCGGCGAGGGCCTCGCTGGGGTCGGTGGAGACGACCCGCCCGATCAGTTCGGGGGAGGTGTGGGACCAGCGCACCCCGAGCTGGTCCATGACGACGACGTACTCCGCGCCCGTGGCCTGGCGTATCCGCTCGGCCTCGGCCTGTACGGGCCCGGTGGGCGTCGCCCGCGAGCCGGTGACCTCGTCGGCGAGCTCCGGCGACGCGGTGGCCTCGGCGATGGCGAGCGCGCGGCGCATCGCCTGGTCGTCGAGCTGTGCGCTCAGCGGGGCGAGGAAGAGGCCGGTGGCGAGCACGGTGACGCCGGTGACGATGGCCAGCTGCATCAGCAGGACCTGGGAGAAGACCCGCTGCGGCCAGCCAAACCGCCGTCGCCGGGCGGAGGCGGTCGGTACGGGGTTCATGCCTACGAACGGTAAGGGGCGAGGACCCCTTTCTGAAATGCCTGCCCGGCAGTCGCCGCCTGGGCGCAAAACGGTTTGCGAGGTCAGCAAGGGCTTGGAACGGATCGGAGCGGATCGGAGCGGATCGGGACGGAGGTGCAACGGGTCCTGGACACGGTCCAGCGGTACGTCCGTCTCGCGGACCGGGAGCGCGACGGCTTGACTCCCGCCCTCCGCCTGGCCGTCGTACGAGGCGGACGCTCAGGGCTGGGTCCGGGACCTCCTGCTTGGGCTGTACCGCGAGACCCTACGACTACGACTACGACTACGACTGCACGCACTGTGACTGCGACGCACGGAGCCGGGCTTCGGGAACGCCCGCTGCGCTGCCGTCGGCGGCCGGGTGCTGGTCTGCGCGCGGGCGGCTGCCGCAGTACGAGGCGCTCTGGCTGCCGCAGCGACGCCGGCGCGCCCCCATGCCCCAGCGGGCAGACGGCGGACGGCTGAGGTTTGGCGACTCGCCCTCGCCCCAGCCCTGGCCGGGCTCCCGTGGCCGAGGAGGAAGGGGCACGGCGCAGGACCGGGCCGCGCCCCCATTGCCGGGTGCCTCCTATGTGTCGGGGATGTCTGCCTTCGCCATGATCAGCGTCTCGCGAGTGATCACCACGATCCGTTCGTAGGCGGCACGTCTGGCGTCCGCCGGCAGCTCGCGCTCGAGGAGAGCGGTGGCCTCTCTCCCGATGACGGCGAAACTTCCGTCGCTCAACTCGAAGATGTCCGGACAGGTCTGTCCGGACAGACTGCCCCTCTCCCGTGGAGAAGCGCCGATTCTGCGCACGATGTTCATTGAGGCCTTCCTGAGGGTTTTGTGGTTCAGGGGACCATCAGACAATCCGAAGGACAGGTAACCAGAATCTCGTCGACAGGGTCCGCCACCCCCTAAGAAATCGGCCACGCTTCTCTGTGTGGATCACCTCACGGTGGAGAACTACCTTCGCCACGCCCCGGCATGCTGGCGATGATTTCTGTCGACTTTCCGGCCCAACTGGGCTTCCTGGAACTCCTGCTTGAGATTCTCTCGGTGATCTTGAGTGGTTTCCAGGCGCTCGCGGAAGGGTGGTCTCTGGCAGATCGCTTGGAGATGGACGCTGATCTCGTCCCTGGTCGTCGAGCCGTCCGGTAGGCGTGCAGGACATTGCCGTAAAGGGCGTTGGCTAAGAGGAACTGCCTCAGCTGAAGGGCGGAGCGGCCACGGCAACCCCGCAGGTCAGATCAGAGATGATCGCGTCGGCTGCCGAGGCGTTGATCTCCACCGAGATCGCTTCGAAGGCGGTGGCGAGTGTCAGGCCCTCCCGTGCGGGGCATGCCGTTTGTCGCTTATCACTTGTCACCACTGTGCTGGAGGATTCGGGCTCGGGGTGTTCCTTATCTCCTCATCGATCAGTTCCGCCAGCCTCCTATCCTTGCTGTCTAACGGAGTTCGTCGTCCGAGCAGCGGTTCCCCGAGTGAGCTGGACGTGCAGCGAGCGCATGTTCGCCTCTGCGCTGCGGTGCAGCTCCTGCCGGGACTGGGTGAGCTCCTCGCGCTGCTCAGCCAGCTCGCCGCGTTGCAGTCGCAGCTCCTGATACTGAAACAGCAGCGCGATGGTCAGGGTGAGGAAGGCGAAGCCGGAGAAGACCGCGCTGGCGGCGCCGAAGTAGTCGCCTACCTGGCCTCGGGCCATGAGTTTCTCCCGGGCCTGGGGACGGATGCTCAAATCTGCCCAAGGGCCGCCGTCGCGACTCCCCGTATTCTGAGAGCTTCCCCTGAGAGCTCTCGGAGCTTCCCTCAGAGCCCCCGCCGCCCGTCCGCGCCATGAGAAGAGGCCGCCGTTGAGCACGCCCCAGATTCCCGTCCTCGTCCTCGCGGGCTTCCTGGGATCCGGCAAGACGACCCTGCTCAACCATCTCCTGCGGCGCAACGGCGGCAATCGCGTCGGGGTGATCGTGAACGACTTCGGGGCCATCGAGATCGACGCCATGACCGTCGCCGGGCAGGTCGGCTCCACCGTCTCGCTCGGGAACGGCTGTCTGTGCTGCGCTGTCGACGGCGGCGAGCTCGACGACTATCTGGACACCCTCACCCGGCCCGCCGCGCGGATCGACGTCATCGTGATCGAGGCCAGCGGGCTCGCCGAGCCGGAGGAGCTCGTGCGGATGATCCTCGCCAGCGACAATCCGCGCATCGTGTACGGCGGGCTGGTCGAGGTCGTCGACGCGGCCGAGTTCGACGCCACCAGGCGGCGGCACCCCGAGATCGACCGGCACCTCGCCCTCGCCGACCTGATCGTGCTCAACAAGACCGACCGGGTGGCCCCGGCCGAGGTGGAGCGGGTGCGGGGCGTGATCGCGGGGATCGGCGCTGCGGGCGGCGACGGGACCGGTGCGCCGGTGATCTCCGCGACCTACGGGCGGGTCGACCCCGAGCTGCTCTTCGACCCCGCCGCCCGGCCCGCGCGCGAGGAGAAGGCGCGCCAGCTCTCCTTCGAGGACCTGTACGCCGAAGAGCAAGACTCCCACAGCCACGACCACCATGACCCCGGCGGCGACCACGCCCCGCACCTGCACGCCTCGTACGAGAGCGTCGACGTCACCGCCGCGCAGCCCATGCACCCCCGCAGGCTCATGGAGTTCCTCGACTCCCGGCCCGAGGGGCTCTACCGCATCAAGGGGTTCGTCGACTTCGGCCCCGCCGACCCCGGCAACCGGTACGCCGTGCACGCCGTCGGCCGGTTCCTGCGCTTCTACCCCGCTCCCTGGCCGCGCGGCGCGGAGCGGCTGACCCAGCTGGTGCTCATCGGCGCCGGCGTGGACGCGGGCGCCCTGCGCGGACAGCTGGAGTCCTGCGTACAGAACGGACCGCAGGACGCACCCGACGAGCACAGCATGTGGGGCGTCCTGCGGTTCGTACCCGAAGGCGAGGGCGAGGGCGCAGGCGAATTCGGCGAGGCCGAGAGCCGGCTCTAGCTCGCCGGACCCGCCAGCACCGCCACCGCCGACGTCAGCGGTGTGCCCGAGCCGTCACGGCGCGGGTCGGGCTCGGGGAGCTCGGCCGGCGCGCCGTTCTTCTGCGCCGCCCGCGCCGGGGCCGCGCCCGCCCAGGCCAGCACCAGCACGTCCTCGCCCTTCAGGAAGCGCTGGCAGCGCACCCCGCCCGTGGCCCGCCCCTTGCGGGGGTACTGGTCGAACGGCGTGAGCTTCGCCGACGTCTGCACCGAGTCGTCCAGGGTGTCCCGCGATCCGGCGACCGTGAACACCACCGCGTCCCCGGCCGGGTCCACCGCGGTGAACGAGACCACCTCCGCGCCGTCCGCCAGCTTGACGCCGGCCATGCCGCCCGCGGCCCGGCCCTGCGGCCGCACCTGAGAGGACGGATAGCGCAGCAGCTGGGCGTCGGAGGTGATGAACACCAGGTCCTCCTCGCCCGTGCGCAGCTCGGCCCCGCCCACGATCCGGTCGCCGTCCTTGAGGGCGATGACCTCCAACTCGTCCTTGTTCGCGGGATAGTCGGGCACCACGCGCTTGACCACGCCCTGCAGCGTGCCGAGCGCGAGACCCGGCGACGACTCGTCGAGCGTCGTCAGACAGACCACCGTCTCGTCCCCCTCCAGGCTGAGGAACTCCGCGATGGGCGCCCCGCCCGAGAGGTTCGGTGCGTTCGCCGTGTCCGGCAGCTGCGGCAGATCGATCACGGCGAGCCGCAGCAGCCGCCCGGACGAGGTCACCACGCCCACGTCGCCGCGCTGGGTGGCCGGCACCGCGGAGACGATCGCGTCGTGCTTGGTGCGCTTGCCGCCGTCCTCGGCGAAGGGCTCGCCGGTGGCCGTGCGCGCCAGCAGGCCGGTCGAGGAGAGCAGCACCCGGCACGGGTCGTCCGCGACCTCCAGCGACGCCGCCGCGACCGGCGTGCCCGCCGACTCCAGCAGCACGGTGCGCCGGTCGGTGCTGAACTTCTTCGCCACCGCGGCCAGTTCGGACGAGACGAGCTTGCGCAGCTCGGCGTCCGAGTCCAGGATCCCGGTCAGCTCGTCGATCTCGCCGTTGAGCCGGTCGCGCTCGCTCTCCAGCTCGATGCGGTCGAACTTGGTGAGCCGGCGCAGCGGGGTGTCCAGGATGTACTGCGTCTGGACCTCGCTGAGCGAGAAGTGCTCGATCAGCCGCTCCTTCGCCTGCGCGGAGTTCTCACTCGACCGGATGAGGCGGATGACCTCGTCGATGTCGAGCAGCGCCACCAGCAGGCCCTCGACCAGGTGCAGCCGGTCGCGCCGCTTGGTCCGGCGGAACTCGCTGCGCCGGCGCACCACCTCGAACCGGTGGTCGAGATAGACCTCCAGCAGCTCCTTGAGCCCCAGGGTCAGCGGCTGGCCGTCCACCAGCGCCACATTGTTGATGCCGAAGGACTCCTCCATCGGCGTCAACTTGTAGAGCTGCTCCAGCACCGCCTCGGGGATGAAGCCGTTCTTCACCTCGATCACCAGGCGCAGGCCGTGCGCACGGTCGGTCAGGTCCTTGACGTCCGCGATGCCCTGGAGCTTCTTCGAGCCGACCAGGTCCTTGATCTTCGCGATCACCTTCTCCGGTCCGACCGTGAAGGGCAGTTCGGTCACGACCAGGCCCTTGCGGCGCGCCGTGACGTTCTCCACGGAGACCGTCGCGCGGATCTTGAAGGTGCCGCGGCCCGATTCGTACGCGTCCTTGATCCCGCCCAGGCCCACGATCCGGCCGCCGGTGGGCAGGTCGGGCCCGGGGACGAAGCGCATCAGCGTCTCCAGGTCCGCGCCCGGGTGCTTGATCAGATGGCGGGCGGCGGCGACGACCTCGCCCAGATTGTGCGGCGGCATGTTCGTCGCCATGCCGACCGCGATGCCGGACGCGCCGTTGACCAGCAGATTCGGATACGCGGCGGGCAGCGCGACGGGCTCGCGCTCCTGGCCGTCGTAGTTCGAGTCGAAGTCGACGGTGTCCTCGTCGATCGACTCGGTCATCAGACTGGTGGCGTCGGCCATCCGGCACTCGGTGTACCGCATGGCGGCCGGCGGGTCGTCGTTGCCGAGCGATCCGAAGTTGCCGTGGCCGTCGACCAGCGGCAGGCGCATCGAGAACGGCTGCGCCATCCGCACGAGCGCGTCGTAGATCGACGCGTCACCGTGCGGGTGGAGCTTGCCCATGACCTCGCCGACGACGCGGGCGCACTTCACATAGCCGCGGTCAGGGCGCAGGCCCATCTCGTTCATCTGGTAGACGATGCGGCGGTGCACCGGCTTCATGCCGTCGCGGGCGTCCGGCAGGGCCCGGGAGTAGATCACCGAGTACGCGTACTCGAGGAAGGAGCCCTGCATCTCGTCGACGACGTCGATGTCGAGGATCTTCTCCTCGAAGTCGTCCGGCGGCGGGGTCTTCGTGCTGCGGCGGGCCATCGCTGCTGCGGCTCCTTCTCGCTCTTGCGGGGCGGGACTGACGTGCTTGCTGGGTGGGACAGGGGGTACTTGCTGGGTGGGACAGAGGTGCTTGCTGGGCGGGTCAGAGGTTCCTGATGCGGACCATTGTGGACCGAGCCGCTGACAACGCCGACCTCGACCCGTCGTAGGGCTGATCCCGGCCGGGAACTTCGCCACGCGTCAGTGCGCTTGCATACAGTGGCAGGACTTCTCCGTATCGCGATCGAAGGGACGTACATGCCCATGGGTCACACGGCCACAGAGCAGGCCGGCTCCGGCGGCCTGACAGCGACCGAGCACCGTCTGGCCAACGGACTGCGAGTGGTGCTCTCCGAGGACCATCTGACCCCGGTCGCCGCGGTGTGCCTCTGGTACGACGTCGGCTCTCGCCACGAGGTCAAGGGCCGTACCGGCCTCGCCCACCTCTTCGAGCACCTGATGTTCCAGGGCTCGAAGCAGGTCCACGGCAACGGCCACTTCGAGCTGGTCCAGGGGGCCGGCGGCTCGCTCAACGGCACCACCAGCTTCGAGCGCACCAACTACTTCGAGACCATGCCGACCCACCAGCTCGAGCTCGCGCTCTGGCTGGAAGCCGACCGCATGGGCTCGCTGCTCGCCGCGCTCGACGACGAGTCCATGGAGAACCAGCGGGACGTCGTCAAGAACGAGCGCCGCCAGCGGTACGACAACGTGCCGTACGGCACGGCCTTCGAGCGCCTGACCGCCCTTGCGTACCCCGAGGGCCACCCGTACCACCACACCCCCATCGGCTCCATGGCCGACCTGGACGCGGCGACCCTCGAGGACGCCCGCGCCTTCTTCCGTACGTACTACGCGCCGAACAACGCCGTGCTGTCGGTCGTCGGCGACATCGACCCCGAGCAGACGCTCGCCTGGATCGAGAAGTACTTCGGCTCCATCCCCTCCCACGACGGCAAGCAGCCGCCGCGCGACGGCTCGCTCCCCGAGGTCATCGGCGAGCAGCTGCGCGAGGAGATCCGCGAGGAGGTCCCGGCGCGCGCGCTGATGGCCGCCTATCGGCTGCCGCACGACGGCACCCGCGAGTGCGACGCCGCGGACCTGGCGCTGACCGTGCTGGGCGGCGGCGAGTCCTCCCGGCTCCACAACCGCCTGGTCCGCCGCGACCAGACCGCCGTGGCGGCCGGATTCGGCCTGCTGCGCCTGGCCGGCGCGCCCTCGCTGGGCTGGCTGGACGTCAAGACGTCCGGCGGCGTGGAGGTGCCCCAGATCGAGGCCGCGGTCGACGAGGAGCTGGCGCGGTTCGCCGCCGAGGGCCCCACGCCCGAGGAGATGGAGCGCGCGCAGGCCCAGTTGGAGCGCGAGTGGCTGGACCGGCTCGGCACGGTCGCCGGGCGCGCCGACGAACTGTGCCGGTTCGCCGTGCTGTTCGGCGACCCCCAGCTGGCGCTGACCGCCGTGCAGCGGGTGCTGGAGGTGACCGCCGAGGAGGTGCAGGCGGTCGCCAAGGCCCGGCTGCGCCCCGAGAACAGGGCGGTGCTGGTCTACGAGCCGGTCGCCGCCGAAGACGGCGCCGACAACGACAGCGACGACAACGAGGGAGCCGACCAGTGAGCGACGCTGCCGTCAGCATGGACTTCCACCCGCAGCCGCAGGCCGGCGAGGCCAGGCCGTGGGCCTTCCCGGCCCCCGAGCGCGGCACGCTCGACAACGGCCTGACCGTGCTGCGCTGCCACCGCCCCGGCCAGCAGGTCGTGGCCGTGGAGCTCTCCCTCGACGCTCCCCTGGACGCCGAGCCGGAGGGCCTCGACGGCGTCGCCACGATCATGGCGCGCGCCCTGTCCGAGGGCACCGACAAGCGCTCGGCGGAGGAGTTCGCCGCCGAGCTGGAGCGCTGCGGCGCCACCCTGGACGCGCACGCCGACCACCCCGGCGTCCGGGTCTCTCTGGAGGTCCCGGTCTCCCGGCTGCCCAAGGCGCTCGGCCTGCTGTCCGAGGCCCTGCGCGCGCCCGCGTTCGCGAGCAGCGAGGTCGAGCGCCTGGTCCGCAACCGCCTGGACGAGATCCCGCACGAGCAGGCCAACCCGGCCCGCCGCGCCGCCAAGGAGCTGTCCAAGCAGCTCTTCCCGGCCTCCTCGCGCATGTCGCGCCCCCGCCAGGGCACGGAGGAGACCGTCAAGCGCATCGACGCGGCGGCCGTGCGTGCCTTCTTCGAGGGGCATGTGCGGCCCGCCACGGGCACCGCGGTGATCGTGGGCGACCTGACGGGCGTCGACCTGGACGCCGTCCTCGCCGACACCCTGGGCGGCTGGACCGGCGACAAGGCCGATCTGCGCCCCATGCCGCCGATCACCGCGGACGACACCGGCCGCGTGGTGATCGTGGACCGGCCCGGCGCCGTGCAGACGCAGCTGCTGATCGGCCGCATCGGCGCGGACCGGCACGACCGCGTCTGGCCGGCGCAGGTCCTCGGCTCGTACTGCCTGGGCGGCACCCTCACCTCCCGGCTGGACCGCGTCCTGCGCGAGGAGAAGGGCTACACCTACGGCGTACGGGCCTTCGGCCAGGTGCTGCGCTCCGCATCCCCGACCGCCCCGGGCGGGGCCACGGGCGCCTCGATGCTCGCCATCAGCGGCTCCGTGGACACCCCCAACACCGGCCCGGCGCTGGACGACCTCTGGAAGGTGCTGCGCACGCTCGCGGCCGAGGGCCTCACCGACGCCGAGCGCGACGTCGCCGTGCAGAACCTGGTGGGCGTGGCCCCGCTGAAGTACGAGACGGCCGCGTCCGTCGCGGGCACGCTCGCCGACCAGGTCGAGCAGCACCTCCCGGACGACTATCAGGCGCAGTTGTACGTACGGCTCGCCGAGACGGGCACCGTGGAGGCGACGGCCGCGGCCGTCAGCGCCTTCCCGGTGGACCGCATGGTCACCGTGCTCGTCGGCGACGCCGCGCAGATCGCGGAGCCGGTCAAGGCGCTGGGCATCGGCGAAGTGACTGTTGTCACAGGCTGATTGACCTCCCGCCGTCCCCGGCGCGCGGCACGACAACTCCACAGCAGGAAACGGAACCCCGGCTTCAGTGCGATGCCCGGGGTTCCGTCGTATGTCCGTTTTGTTGGCTAGTTGCCTGTCTGCCCTGTGGCGTGCGCTACAAAAAGGGCCGTCTGTTTGGCGATTGAAAGAGCGCCCGCCTAGCGTCAGTGCGGCTGTTCGCCAGTAGCCCGCCGCACCCGCGGCATCGGACAGTCATCGCCGAGTCCCCGTCAGGCGCGAGCCTGGGGAGCCGGGGACCCACTCAGTCCCTGGGGTGAATCGGACGCCTTCGCAGCCGCGGAGGGGCCCGTAGGAGACCTTCCTGCTCCGAACCCGTCAGCTAACCCGGTAGGCGAGAAGGAAGGAAAGGATCAGCCTCTCCATGGCGTTCACCCGTGCCACCGGGAAGCACCGTGCCCCGAGCCGCCTGTCGCGCAAGAGCGCGAACATGGCAGGCGTAGCGGCCCTCGCCACCACCGGCGTCATCGGAACCCTCGCTTCCCCGGCGCTCGCCGCCGAGCCCGGCGCCCCCTCCATGGAGGACACCGGCACCCTGCAGACAGTCGCCGTCGACTCCCTCGCGGACGAGATCGCCGACCAGGCCGAGGTGCAGCGGCTGGAGGCCGACCGCGCCGCCGCCAAGGCGAAGGCCGAGGCCGAGGCGAAGCGCCAGGCCGAGGCCCGCGTCAAGGAGGCCCGCGAGGCCAAGGAGCGCGCCGACCGCGAGGCAGAGCGCAAGCGCCTGCTCTCCTTCACCGCCCCGGTCGCCGGCTCGTATGTCAGCACCGCCTACCAGGCCGGCGGCGCCGCCTGGTCCTCCGGCAGCCACACCGGCGTCGACTTCCACGCCGCCTCCGGCTCCTCGGTCGTGTCCGTCGGCATGGGCACCGTCGTGGAGGCGGGCTGGGGCGGCGCGTACGGCAACAACGTCGTGATCAAGATGCACGACGGCACGTACACGCAGTACGGCCACCTCTCCTCCATCGGCGTCTCGGTCGGCCAGGACGTCACCCCGGGCCAGCAGATCGGCCTCTCCGGCTCCACCGGCAACTCCTCGGGCCCCCACCTCCACTTCGAGGCCCGGAGCACGGCGGAGTACGGCTCCGACATCAACCCGGTCTCCTACCTGCGCTCCCACGGCGTCAAGGTCTGATCACCGGCCGCCGGGCGCCCGCACCAGGGCGCCGCGCGTCCGCCTGATCCCGCTCTCCTTCTCGAAGGCCCCGGTCCCCGCCGGGGCCTTCGGCGTTCCCCGGCCCCGCCCGCCTCCCGGCCCCCGAACCGCCCTCGCCGTCGCCCGCGGCGCTTCCTGGCCAAAAGGTGTCCATGGATTTCGGTGGGCCATCGGAAAATCGCGTCCGTTGCAATAGGGTTGCCGAACAGAAGTCAATCGGCTGCGTTTCGCGCGGATTAAAGCGGAGGTTCGGTCATGCGCATTCCTGCGCATTCGGTATGCACGGCGATCCGCGACGACATCGTCTCCGGTGTATTCGCGCGCGGCAGCCGGCTCACCGAGGAGCAGCTCGCCCGCCGCTACGGCGTCTCCCGGGTCCCGGTGCGCGAGGCCCTGCGCACCCTGGAGTCCGAGGGCTTCGTCACTACCCGCCGGCACGCCGGCGCCTGTGTCGCCGAGCCCACCGAGCAGGAGGCCGCGGACCTGCTGGACATCCGTCTGCTGCTGGAGCCGCTGGGCGCCGCCCGCGCCGCCCAGCGCCGCACCGACGCGCACCTCAAGGTGCTGCGCGGCCTGGTCAGGCTGGGCCAGGAGCGGGCGCGGCGCGGCCAGGGCGAGGATCTGCGCTCCCTGGGCGGCTGGTTCCACGAGACGCTCGCCCAGGCCTCCCAGAGCCCCGGGCTGACCGCCCTGCTCACCCAGCTGCGGCACAAGATCGCGTGGATGTACGCGGTCGAGCAGCCGGCCAGGCCCGTCGAGTCCTGGGCCGAGCACGGCGCGATCGTGGACGCGGTGGCGCGCGGCGACGGCGAGCGCGCCCGCGCGCTGACCGCCCTGCACGCCGAGCGGGCGGTGGCCGCTCACCGGCTGCGCGGACAGGAGCGCACAAGGACCGTGAGGACTTCGCAACATGCCGTAAACACCGCGAGCCTCCGGCATTAACAGTCGCGCCGTATACAAAGGGAAGGAATTATCGGGGGGCCTGTCCTGCTGCCCGAATTCCTATTCCGGTCTGTCGGTCTGTCCCTGGATCCGCTCGCGTGGATCCAGCCGGATATCTCCGTCCCGGAATAGAACGGAGCCGCGGTCTCCCGAATTCGGGATCCGCGGCTCTGTCGTGGGCGACTGCGGCTCAGACGGTCTCCGGGAGCTCCTCGAGGCCCTCGGCGACCAGCTTGGCCAGACGGTCCAGGGCGACGTCGGCGCCGTCCGCCTCGGAGGCGAGCACGATCTCCTCGCCGCCCTGCGCGCCCAGCCCGAGCACGGCGAGCATGGAGGCGGCGTTGACGGGGCTGCCGTCGGCCTTGGCGATCGTCACGGGGACGCCGGACGCCGTGGCGGCACGGACGAAGATGGAAGCGGGGCGGGCGTGAAGGCCCTCGGCCCAGCCGACATTGACGCGGCGCTCAGCCATGGTGTTGCCCTTCAAGTCTTAGCGGGTTGTCTAGACCAGTCTCTCATGTACTCCGGCGTGCTCCTGTCGACTCACCGTACGCTTCTCCCATGCAGCCTCCGCAGCAGCCGGATCAGGTTTCCGATCATGCCTATCCCGATCACTGGGAAGCCGACGTGGTGCTGCGCGACGGCGGCACCGCACGCATCAGACCGATCACCACCGAGGACGCCGGGCGGCTGGTCAGCTTCTACGAGCAGGTCTCGGACGAGTCGAAGTACTACCGGTTCTTCGCGCCCTACCCCCGGCTCTCCGCCAAGGACGTCCACCGCTTCACGCACCACGACTACGTGGACCGGGTCGGCCTCGCGGCCACGGTCGGCGGGGAGTTCATCGCCACCGTCCGCTACGACCGGATCGACTCCCTGGGCCGCCCCGCCGCCGCCCCCGCCGACGAGGCCGAGGTCGCCTTCCTCGTCCAGGACGCCCACCAGGGGCGGGGCGTCGCCTCCACGCTGCTCGAGCACATCGCCGCGGTCGCCCGCGAGCGCGGCATCCGGCGCTTCGCCGCCGAGGTGCTGCCCGCCAACAACAAGATGATCAAGGTGTTCCGGGACGCCGGCTACACCCAGCGGCGCAGCTTCGAGGACGGCTCCGTCCATCTGACCCTCGAGCTGGAGCCGACCGCCGAGTCCCTCGCCGTCCAGCGCGGCCGCGAGCAGCGCGCCGAGGCCCGCTCGGTGCAGCGGCTCCTCGCGCCCGGCTCGGTCGCCGTCGTCGGCGTCGGCCGCGCGCCCGGCGGGGTCGGGCGCACGGTGCTGCGCAACCTCCTCCACGGCGGGTACAGCGGCCGGGTGCACGCGGTGAACCGCGCCTTCGCCGAGGACCAGCACGAGATCGAGGGCGTGGCCGCGCACCGCTCGGTCGCGGAGATCGGCGAGGCCGTCGACCTGGCGATCGTGGCCGTTCCGGCCGACCGGGTGCCGGAGGCGGTCGCCGACTGCGGCGAGCACGGCGTCCAGGGCCTGGTCGTGCTGACCGCCGGCTACGCCGAGAGCGGGGCCCCGGGCCGGGAGCGCCAGCGCGAGCTGGTCCGGCAGGCCCGCTCGTACGGCATGCGGATCATCGGGCCGAACTCCTTCGGGATCATCAGCACCTCCGACGCCGTCCACCTCAACGCCTCCCTCGCGCCCGAGTCGCCGGCGCCAGGACGCATCGGCCTGTTCACCCAGTCCGGCGCGATCGGCATCGCCCTGCTGTCCGGCCTGCACCGGCGCGGCGCGGGCCTGTCCTCGTTCATCTCCTCGGGCAACCGCGCGGACGTGTCGGGCAACGACTTCCTCCAGTACTGGTACGAGGACCCCGACACCGACGTCGTCCTGCTCTACCTCGAATCGATCGGCAACCCGCGCAAGTTCACCCGCCTCGCGCGGCGCACGGCCGCGGTCAAGCCGGTCGTCGTGGTCAAGGGCGCCCGCCACAGCGGCAGCACCCCGCCCGGGCACGCGGTGCCGGTGACCCGCATCCCCGACGCCACGGTCGGCGCGCTGCTGCGGCAGGCGGGCGTGATCCGCGTCGACACGGTCACCGAGCTCGTCGACGCGGGCCTGATGCTGGCCGGCCAGCCGCTGCCCGCCGGCCCGCGGGTGGCGATCCTCGGGAACTCCGAGTCCCTCGGGCTGCTCACCTACGACGCCTGCCTCACCGAGGGCCTGCGCCCGATCCGCCCGCGCGACCTCACGACCGCCGCGACGCCCGCGGACTTCCGGGCCGCTCTCGCCGAGGCGCTGGCCGGCGACTCCTGCGACGCGGCCGTGGTGACGGCGATCCCCTGGGTCGGCGAGAACGGCGTCACGGAGTCGGGCGACGGCGAGGTGCTGGCGGCGGCTCTGCGCGAGGCGGCCATGACGTCCCCGGGCAAGCCGGTGGCCGTGGTCCATGTGGAGCTCGGCGGGCTGGCGGACGCCTTGGCGGCCGCGGCCGGCACGGCGACCCCCGCGGCGCAGGACGCCCCGCGGACCGGCGCCCCTGCCGCCCCGCCCGCGCCCGGCACCCCGGCCGCCGCCCCGCCCGCGTCCGGCGCGCCGCAGACGCCCCCGCCTTCAGGACCGCCCA